>JBBQXI010000025.1:0-18961 GCA_038209805.1 Bacteroidales bacterium
CCTGAATTTTTTAAAATCGAATATTGATAACACTATGATTATCAATGCATTATTTGTTTATCTATTCCTTTAAATAAAAAAAAATAAAAATTTGCTTAGTCCTATGTTGCGTGTTAAGCGTACAACATAGCGAAAGATCGAAATGATAAAGTAAATTCTTAAAGGTGGTGAGTCAATCGAAAGTTTGGCTTAAATTAATCCCCACTAAAATTGAAAAGGATGTCGAACGAACTACTTATAAAGTTTTTAAATAATCAGTGTAGTGCCAAAGAGCTGGAGGAGATCTTCCAATGGATAGGTACTGAATCCCTCTCTGAAGACAGTCTCAATCTGGCTCTTCATGATTGGAAGAATTTAGAGGAAAAACAGTCTAATGTACCGAATGAAAAGTTTGGTTTGCTCCTTGATAGGATACACCACCAAATCAACATCAACGAATTTGTCAGACCAAATGCAAGGCAGAGAAATACAATCACTATGATGGCTTCATGGATGACTAAAGCGGCTGCAATTCTGTTAATTCCTGTTCTTACCTTTCTTCTTTACGTACTTTACGACCCCTCATTTATTTTATCTAATAGAAATAATTCCGGACATGATTCAATAGAAGTTATTGCTTCTGTTGGAGCGCGAACAATTGTTCAGTTATCTGATGGAACTAAAGTTAACCTTAATTATGGAAGTAAGCTAAAGTATCCGAGAGAGTTTAACGGAAATACGAGAGAATTGATTTTATCCGGAGAAGGATTCTTTAATGTCGCGCATGATCCGAAACATCCGTTTATCGTAAAAACGAAGCAACTATATATTAAGGCATTGGGTACAAAGTTTAATGTCCTTACCTACCCTGAAAATGAAAAGGTTGAGACTACCTTGATTGAAGGGAAAGTTGTTTTGGAACAATCTGATAAAAATGGGACAACTAAAAGCATTGGATCTATGGTTCCGGGAGAGCATGTTAATTACAATTCTACCACTGGTGAATTATCAAGTACCCAGGGAAATATTGAAAAATATATTGCATGGAAGGATGGTATATTGTTTTTTGACAATGCTGAGATCACTGATGTTGCCGAAAAGCTTGGCCGAATGTACAATGTTGAGATTGAAGTTGCGGATGAAATAAAAGATTATACCTATACTGTGAAATTTGTAGATGAATCGCTTTCTCTGATTCTTGATCTTCTTACCAGAGCAACACCTGTTAATTATAAAATGTATCCACGTAATAAATTGACTGACGGGACATACTCTAAACAAAAAATACGCTTTGAAAAACGCAGAAACTAAACAAATCTAACTTAAAATGAAAAGCTAATGAAGTAGAAAAACTAACGAACAAAAAAACAGGGAAATGCAGCAAACATTCCCCTGATTAGTGTAAAATCATCCCTGCAGCAAACAGGGCTAATTCTAATTTTAACAAAACAAATGTATGAAAAAAAATTACTGTTTTGAATGGGAACAGAGGATTCCTATTCTGAAAAAACTTTTAATCATTATGAAACTAACTTTCTTTCTAATTGCGATTTCAGCTATTAGTGTTTTTGCGAATAAATCGTATTCTCAAACTGTAAGTCTTAACATGGAGAAAGTAACGTTAAGAGAGGTACTTTCTAAAATTGAAGATAAAAGCGGTTGTAATTTCATGTACAGCGAAAAGTTTGTCGATGTCGCCAGAACCGTTTCAATAAACGTTGAGAATACAAAAATTGAAGATGTTTTGAATTCGTTGTTTGCTGGCAGTGACATTCGCTTTGAACGAAAAGACCGGTTAATAATCTTGACAAACGATGCGAATAACAGCACTTCTGTTTTACAACAGCAGAATTCGGTTTCAGGGAAAGTATCAGACACTTCAGGTGGTTCGTTGCCCGGAGTTTCAGTTGTCGTGAAAGGGACAACTACAGGAACAATCACTGATAACGATGGAAATTATACTTTAGCCAATGTTCCTGCAAATGCAACAATCGTATTCTCTTTCGTAGGTTTGAAACCTCAGGAGGTTAAAGTTGATGGCAAATCCAAGATAAATGTTGCATTGGCAGAAGAGACTATTGGACTTGATGAAGTTGTTGCAGTAGGTTATGGCACACAATCAAAGAGAGCTGTGACCGGATCTATCCAGTCAGTTGGTTCTGATGCCTTGTCTGATATGCCAGTAACTACAGTTGCACAGAAATTACAAGGGAAACTATCTGGTGTACAGATTAATCAAACTACAGGAAAGCCAGGACAAGGCATGCAGATACGTATCAGGGGACAAGCTTCTTTGACTGCCGGCAACGCTCCTTTATATGTTGTTGATGGATTCCCGCTTGACGGGGATATTAGTTCAATAAATCCTAACGAAATTGAAAGCATTTCAGTTTTGAAAGATGCTTCTTCAACAGCATTGTATGGCTCAAGGGCAGCAAATGGCGTTATTGTGGTTACTACCAAAAGAGCTAAAATTGGCAAAACGTCTGTTGATGTTGCCGCAAATTATGGTATTCAGTCGGTGCCACAACAAGGACGCCCTAAAATGATGAATGGAGCTGATTTTGCACAGTTTAAAAAAGAATCTTACGAAGATTTAGGACTTCCTGTCCCTGGCGCATTTCAAAATCCATCGCAGTATGGCAAAGGTTATAACTATTTCGACGCGATACTTAGAAATGCCGCTATTCAGGATTATAGTGTGAGCTTAAGCGCTGGTAAAGATAACTTCAGCACAACAGCTGTTGTTGGATTATTTAACCAGGAAGGGGTTATTTTGAATTCAAATTATCAACGCTTTTCTCTTCGGTTGAACAATGAATTTAAAATAACAGATAAAATAAAAGCTGGATTTAATGTTGCGCCAACTTATACAATAGATAATACTCCAAGTACTGATGGACAATTCTGGGCTGGTGGTATTGTTACCAATTCATTATTGGTGTGGCCAATCGTACCATACATCAATCCTGATGGTACTATGCCTTATAATAGTTGGATTCCTGGCCTGAGTACTTTCCCTACTCCTAACTATGTTAGGGCAACTCAGGAAATAAATAATAAAACAGATCAAACGAGAATACTGGCAACTGGTTATCTTCAATATGAACCCATTAAAGGATTAACCTTGAAATCGGCCATGAATGCTGATCTTAGGAATGTTAAATTTAAAAATACTAATCCCTCAACAACATCCACTGGTTTTGCTGGTGTACTTCCAGCTCTTTCAAGCGCTATTTTTAGATCAAACAACACCTTTACATGGTTAAATGAAAATACGGCTACCTATAAAAGATCGTTAGGAAACCACAACTTTGAGGCTCTGGCAGGATTCTCAATGCAGCGTTTCCGGTTCGACCAAATGCAGGTCAGCATTCAAGGTTATCCTGATGACCGGATTTCTACTATTGGCGCTGCCGCAACGATTAACCGGGCTGGAACTACCAACACCTATAGCGATACACAAGAATGGAGTATGATGTCTTACTTAGGACGTGTTAATTACAACTATAAGAATAGATATTTAGTTTCAGCAGCTATGCGTAGCGACGGTTCTTCTCGTTTTGGGGCTGATCAAAGATGGGGAACATTCCCTTCGGCATCAGTTGGTTGGATCGCTTCGGAAGAAAACTTCATGAAAGGGATTAGCAAAATTTCGTTGTTGAAAGTACGTGCCTCTTATGGTGTCGTTGGTAACAATAACATTGGCAACTATACACAATATGCAGCAGTGAGCAGTGGAAACAGTAGTTATAACGCTATCTATGGTACTACACTTGGAAGTGGAAGCGCTGTAACGCAATTGCCAAACTCAAAACTGACCTGGGAACAAACTGCTGAATATGATTTGGGGTTTGACCTTGGCTTGTTTAAAAACAGGTTGAATATCAGTTATGACTATTATAACAGAGATTCAAAAAGCTTGCTTTACAGCGTAGCTGTTGCTCAGGAATCTGGTTTTGCAAATTTCAACGGAAACATTGGCGAACTACAATTCTGGGGACATGAAATTGCAATCAACTCACAAAATCTGGTTGGAAAGCTAAAATGGAGCACCGATTTTAATATTGCTTTCACTGACAATAAAGTAAAAGCTTTATTTGGCAATGTCAATAGAATTTATGGCGATGGTACCATTACTAAAGTTGGCCAGAGAATCGGATTATTCTATGGTATGGTGCATGAAGGAGTTTATAAGACTAAGGCAGATTTCGATGCTTCACCAAAAGCTGTTCAATCCCAGGTAGGTACTGCTAAGTTTAAAGATGTTAATAATGATGGAAAAATCACCAATGGAGGCGATAACGATGACCGCACTATCATTGGAGACCCAACCCCAAAATTCACTTTCGGTATCACCAACAGCTTTAGCTACAACAACTTCGATCTATCTATCGTTATGTCAGGCTCTTATGGAAATGATATAATCAACATGGGTGAGCAAGGTTTAACCAATCTGGATGGTGTATTTAATGTTCTTGCTGAAGTAAAAGACAGATGGAGATCAGAAGCAAATCCAGGAGCAGGTAAATATGGTAAAACAACTGCCGGAACGGCCAATGAACGTGACTGGCCTAGCTCTCGTTTCATAAGTGATGCAAGTTATCTTACCGTAAAGAATGTTTCGCTGGGTTATACATTCTCAAAAATCAAAATCAAGAATATCAAAAATTTGAGAGTTTATGTAAGTGCACAACAACTGTACACGCTAACCAAATATAAAGGTATGAACCCTGAAATAAGTAGCGATCCTTTTGGAAATGCTTCAAGCGCTTTAAATTTAGGACATGATTATGGTGGCTACCCAGTCCCAAGAACGATATCGTTTGGCTTAAATTTAGGCTTGTAGGCTTATCAATTCAATTTTTAATGAAAATAAAAAGAATCTAAAATGAAATCTAAAATATTTTTATTTGCAACTCTTGCCGTATTGCTTTCCGGATGTGGGGACAAGTTTTTGAATGTACCTTCAGAAACTTCGCTTACAAGTGAAGTCTTCTTTAAAACACAGGCTGATTTTACGGCTGCTATAAACGCAAACTATGCACCACTAAGAGTAATGTACACAGGAACAACTCCTGTGAGTGAGGGCGCAACTGGCCTCTATTTACTAACTGAAATGCACTCTGATAATGCGCGGTATATTTTAAATCCAGGTTTCAGGGCTACGCTTAACCAGGAGAATGCTGCTGACTTCATCACTGAAGCTTCAAATACAGTATCTACTTTCCAATACCGGACAAATTATGTTGTTATCGCCAGAGCAAACCAGATATTGGCAACAATTGATGGGGTAGATTTTGCTGCAGAATCAAAAGGCAATATCAAAGGCCAGGCATTGTTGTTAAGGGCATTTTCATACCTGAACCTTGTACAGCTTTTTGGATCAGTTCCGATGCACTTGACCCCTGTTAAAACAATTGAAGAAACAGCCCTTCCTCTTGCCACTGCCGATGCTGTAATGACTCAGATTTTAGCAGACGCAAAGGCCGCAAAAGACCTTTTGCCTGAGAAAAGTAAAGCTGTAGCTGGTCAGATTACCAAGGGAACTGCAAGAATGATTCTTGCAAATGTTTATATGCTTAAGAAGGATTATGCTTCAGCTGAGACAGTGCTTAAAGAAATCGTTGCATCAGGTGAATATAAAATTATGGCTGATTATGCATCTTTATTTCTTCCTGCCAATAAGAACAATTCTGAATCGATTTTTGAGATCCAGTTCCAGCAAGGAACCGATGGTTACGCCAGTTCTTTCTTCTATAGCTTCATTCCTTATCCATCATCAACTGAAACGATTGCTGCACTAACAGGGGTTTCTAATCCGAATATACAGTCAGGAGGCGAAGGATTTAATGCTCCTACTCCTGAACTTATTGCTGCTTATGAAGCTGGCGATAAACGATATGATGCAAGTATTGGTACTGCCCCTATCGTGGGTGGTACACTATTCCCATACTGTAAAAAATACACTCATCCTCATTTATTGCTTGGTCAAACAAACGATAACTGGCCAGTGTATCGTTATGCCGAAGTGTTGCTTTTTCTTGCTGAGGCCCTCAACGAACAAAACAAGTCTGCTGAAGCTTTAACTTACATCAATACTCCTATTGGTAGTAGCCCTGTCAGTATCAGAGGAAGGGCTGGATTGGATCCTATTACTGTTTCTGCACAGGCTGATGTAAGAACTGCGATTGCAAAAGAAAGAAGAGTTGAATTAGCTTTTGAAAACAAGAGATGGTTTGATTTGGTGCGCACCGGAAAAGCCGTTGAGACTATAACAGCCTATGGCGCAAAAGTTAAAGCAAGTCCTTCTACGTATTATTTCCCAACAGGATATACACCTAATGCATCTGCCTTTACAAAGATTGATTTAGTATGGCCATTGCCAGCTGATGAGTCGTTGTATAGCACTTATTTTTAGTACCGTTTAAACATATAATGTCACTAAATAAGACTGTTCGTAAGTTTCAAATAAGTTGAAATGGTAAGGGCAGTCTTATTTTTTTACCACTAAAATAATGAGCACACTAAAATGAAAAAACTCCTCTTTCTGATAATTTGCTTTGGAATAAATATTTCAATGGTGGAAGCCAAAATTAAACCCACCCTTTTACAATGTGAATATTTGGAGAATCCCCAGGTTATCGATGTAGTTAATCCGCGTCTTTCCTGGGTAAATATTGCAGACGCTGGAGAACGTGACCAGATACAAACGGCAATGGAAATCAGAGTTGCAGGTACAAAGGAAAAACTACTGAATGGACAAGCTGATTTGTGGAACAGCGGCAAAGTCGTATCTACTAAATCCAATAATATCAGTTATGACGGAAAACCATTAATTTCACGTCAGGATTGCTGGTGGCAGGTTCGGACATGGGATAAAGAAGGAAAAGCATCTGAATGGAGCGAACCTGCGTTTTGGAGCATGGGGTTGCTTAACCCTGAAGAATGGAAAGCTCAATGGATTGGGGCTCCTTGGCAGGGAGAAGAGGCTTTATCCAAACCAGTACGTCAAAGACCGGGTGAAACTGTAGCACCCAAAGAACTTCCCCCTCCGGCCCCACTGTTGCGGAAATCATTCAAAATTACAAAAGAAGTTGCTTCTGCCCGTGCCTATGTTACCGGACTTGGATATTTCGAATTGTACTTAAATGGTAGCAAAGTTGGAGAAGATGTTTTAGTTCCAAACTTAACGGCTTTCGGCAAACGTCCCGGACTTGAAAATAATTACATCTCATTGCCGGATAATTTTAGAGAATACAGGGTAATGTATTTATCTTATGATATTAAAAATCAGATAAAAAAAGGAGAAAATGCGATAGGCGCAATTCTTGGGAATGGATTCTATAATGCTCCCATAAACTGGACCCAGTCGTATGGTTCTCCAAGATTTATTGGTCAAATTTATATCACTTATACTGATGGAACTGAAGATGTAATAATAAGTGATCAAAGCTGGAAAGCATCAAAAAGTCCGATTGTCAGTGACTTGGTGTATGATGGAGAACACTATGACGCCAGATTGGAACAGCCAGGTTGGTGCAATTCGGGTTTTGATGATTCGAAGTGGGAACAAGTTGTCCTCAGGAAAACCCCGGAAGGAAAGATGAAGGCACACATGTCGCCTACCGACAGGGTTATGGAAAAATTAGCGCCTGTGAAAATTGAATCTTTAGGAAATGGAAAATACAAAGTCGATTTTGGTCAGGAGATTTCAGGATGGTTACATTTAATGAATGTTTCAGGAGAAGCCGGGCAAAAAATCGACATTAAATATATTTGTGAATCTCCGGTTGGCAGCAATTCCTATACAATGAAAGGTGGAGCTCCGGAATCGTACGCCGCACGTTTTACCTGGTTTGTGTTCAGGGAGGTTGAGATTACAAACTGGCCGGGAGAACTAAAGCCAGAACAGTTACAGGCCGAGGCGGTTTATTCAAATGTAGAAACAACCGGAAAGTTTGAAACTTCAAACGCCCTTTTTAATAAAATCAATCAGATCTGGTGGCGTAGCCAGACTGATAATATGCATGGCGGTATTGCCAGTGATTGTCCACACCGCGAACGGTCGCCTTATACTGGCGATGGGCAAGTTGCCTGCGTAACGGTGATGCATAATTTTGATACTCGCGCATTTTACACCAAATGGATTCAGGATATTCTTGGCGCTCAAAACCCTGAAACCGGTTATGTTCCCAATGGCGCTCCATGGCAACCTGGTTGCGGAGGAGGAGTTGCATGGGGTGCAGCAATCAATATTATGCCCTGGGAATTTTACCAGCATTACGGAGATATTGATATGCTGAAAAATAATTACGAGGGCATGAAAGGATATGTCAGGTATATGCTAACCTGGACAAACAAAGACGGTATTATGTATTCTCAGGCTCCGGATACTGCAAAACCCAATCGATGGTTAAATCTGGGCGACTGGTGCGCACCCGACAAATTGCCGGCTGACGACATGGTTCATACGTTTTATCTCTGGCGATGTGCCGATTTTACAGCTCAAACAGCAAAAGCTTTAGGGAATACCACAGACGCTGAAGAATATAAAATGCTGGCCGAAAGAACAAAAGTTGCTTTCCAGAAAAAATACTACGACAAAGAAAAAGGAACTTACGGCCCTTATGGCGCTAACATTTTTGCTTTAAAAATGGGTGTTCCTGCCGATCAATATCCAAAGGTTGTTGCTGCTCTAAAATCAGATATCATTGCAAGTAAAGGAAATCTTGATACCGGAATTTTTGGTACACAATTCTTTTTTGAAGTGCTGTCTGAAAACGGACTTCACGATATGGCTTTCGAAGCTATGAATAAAAAAACACAGCCAAGCTATGGCTGGTGGATCGAACAGGGAGCTACCACAACCTGGGAAGCCTGGGATGGCAAAGGATCACGCAACCATCCAATGTTTGGTGGCGGTATCGTTTGGTTTTATCGTGTATTGGCCGGAATGAATATTGATCCGGAAAAGCCAGGCTTCCAGAATATCATATTCAAACCGCAACCGGCGGGCAATGTAACATGGGCTTCATATTCAAATGAAACGCCCAATGGAAATGCCGCAATCAGATGGGAGAAAAATGCCAGTTTATTCAATTTAGAGATAAAAGTTCCTGTAGGAAGTACTGCTACGGTTTATGTGCCTGCGTCAAGTGAAAAAGTTGTATCAGAAAGTGGCAAGAAAATAAATGGCAAAAGCGGAATCAGTTTTCAAAAGATGGAGAACGGTTATGCCATTTTTTCTGTCGGTTCCGGGGATTATTCGTTTAATTCCATACTCTAATTGAGTCAATTATAATTCAGAAACATAACCTACTAAATATGAAATATATAGCATCAATCATCCTTCTATTATTAGCTTTTACTACAAAGGCACAGTTTGGCAATCAAGGTTCCAGGAATCAATGGAACGCCAGTTGGATAACAGTTCCGAAAGCAGGAGAAAAAACACCCGGATTATATTTGTTCCGAAAAACCCTTACTTTGGAAGCCGTTCCTGCAAGTTTTAAGGTTTATGTATCGGCTGATAACCGTTATAAATTATATGTGAACGAAGTGTTGGTCTCATTAGGGTCTGCTTTGGGCGATATTAAACACTGGAATTATGAGACCGTTGACCTTACTCCTTTCCTAAAAGCAGGTCAGAATATTATTTCAGCGAAAGTATGGAATGAAGGGGATCTTAAGGCAGTATCACAGTTTTCGTTGAGAACCGGTTTTATCCTTCAGGGTGCGATTGAGGAGACTCATATTTTAAACTCCAACAATTCATGGAAATGTATTCAGGACAATAGCTACACCCCAATAAAACAAATCGTTAAAGGTTATTATGCTGCCGGGGCCGGAGAGCAGATTAATATGCAGTATCAAATAAAAGGATGGGAGAAATTATCATTCGACGACAGTTTATGGGAACAGGCTCAACCGGTTTTTGGAAGCGCAACCAGTGGTATGGGCTTTCGTGTACAAAGTGGTTGGACGATGGTGCCCTCAATATTACCTCAAATGGAGTTAACCACACAACGGCTGCTAAAAATGAGAAAAGCCGAAGGTGTTTCAATTACCTCATCTTTTCCTGCTGAAAAAGCATCGGTTAAAATTCCTGAAAATACAACAGCTAAAATTTTACTGGATCAAACATTCTATACAAATGCTTATCCAAGTTTTATTTTCAGTGGAGGGAAAAACAGTAAGGTTACAATAACTTATTCTGAAGGATTGTATGATGAAAAAGGCGCAAAGAACAATAGAAATGAAATAGAAGGAAAAACCATCTCTGGCAGGCAGGATATTATTATTTCTGATGGCACAAACAACCAGAATTTCACCTCGCTTAGTTACCGGACTTATCGCTATGTTGAATTAAAAGTTGAAACAAAAGAATCTCCTCTGGTAATTGAAGATTTCTTCGGAACTTTCACCGGATACCCTTTCAAATTAAATGCAAAACTAGGAACAGACAACGCCGAACTTAATAAAATGCTTGAGATAGGTTGGCGTACTGCCAGATCGTGTGCAGTTGAAACCTACATGGATTGTCCATATTACGAGCGTTTGCAATACATCGGCGACGCACGAATCCAGCTCTTTGTTTCATATTATAACAGCGGCGATGACCGTTTGGCTAAAAATGCGCTGAACCTGATGGACTATTCAAGACAAGCTGACGGATATACGTTAAGCAGGTATCCCGACACGCAAAATCAGGTTATTCCAACCTATTCGTTGTGGTATATCAGTATGTTGTACGACTATATGATGTATGGGACCGATTCTAAATTTATCGATAATAAATTCTTAGGGGAAAGACAGATACTAAATTATTTTATCAGTTATATCGATTCTGATGGTTCTTTGAAAAATGTTCCGGGCTGGAATTTTACTGATTGGGCAACTGGTTGGCAAATGGGAATAGCGCCAATTGGTAAAGATGGAAGTTCAGCTCTGATGGATTTACAACTTCTACTTGCGCTTCAGTCAGCCGTCTTACTTGAACAAGCAAAAGGCAGTAGCGAATTTGCTAATTTGTATAGTAACCTCACCGAAAAATTAACAAAAACCATAAAAAACAAGTATTGGGATGCTTCACGAAAGCTTTATGCTGATACACCCGAGAAAGATAAATTCTCACAGCATACTAATTCGTTGGCAATTCTGGCAGGTTTGGTTGAAGGGCCACAAGCAATGGAAATTGGCAAGTTAATGTTGTCTGATGCCTCACTTACCCAGGCTTCAATTTATTTTAAATTTTATTTGCATTTGGCTTTGGTAAAAGCTGGATTAGGAGATGATTACCTTAACTGGCTTGACATTTGGAGAAAAAATATCGCACTTGGGCTAACAACATGGGGCGAAACTTCAGAAGTGGAATCAACACGATCCGATTGCCACGCCTGGGGTGCCATTCCAAATATTGAATTCTTCAGGACAATTCTTGGTATTGAAAGCAATGCCCCAGGTTTTAAGGCAGTTCGAATAGAGCCTCATTTGGGATCGATTAAAAAAATAAGTGGCGAAATGCCTCATCCGGATGGAATTATCTCGGTAAAATATGAAGTTTCGGGCAGTAGCTTAAGTGCTGAGATTGTCCTTCCTGAAAAGATTACTGGTGCTTTTATATGGAAAGGGGCAACCAAGGAGCTGAAGAGTGGTAAAAATGTGATTAAGTTATAACACCTTCTACGATCCTAATACTAACATTCTCATATTTAAACTAGACATATCAATGTTTAGATTAACTATATCATAACATGCTCTAAATAAATGCTAAACCGAAAATAATTGATCCGGTTTCAAACGCTGATGAAATTCATATTATTTTTTTACAACTAAATAAGAATAGAAATGAAATCAATAAATAGAAGACAATTTGTGACACGAATGTCATTATCGGCGATCGGCGCTGTTGCACTTTCAAAAGTAGGATATTCGGCAACCGGATATTTTGCCAGCCAGACCAGAGCAGAAGAATTTGTTGATGTTGAAATCACCAACGGCAAGATTCGTGGAATCAGAACAGAAGGGGTAAACATATTTAAAGGAGTTCCTTATGGAGGGAGAATTTCAGGAGACAGAAGGTTTAGACGACCAGCACCACTTGAATCCTGGGCGGGCGTACGTGACGCATTGCAATTAGGGGCTCCGTCGATTCAGGGTTCCAGAGGATTACCTGGACCTGCTGAAGATTGCCTTTTCCTGAATGTATGGACTCCGGCAAACGACAATAAGAAACGTCCGGTCATGTTTTACAATCATGGCGGTGGTTATGTAAGCGGTTCAGGAGGTTCAGGAGGACAAGACGGTGCAAACCTGGCCCGTAATTTTGATGTGGTTGTAGTCGAGACCAACCACCGTTTAGGTTTGCTTGGCTTCCTTTATCTCGACGATATTGGCGGATCGGATTATGCCGGATCGGGTAACATGGGAATTCTGGATATTGCCGCCGGACTAAAATGGGTTAATCAGAATATAGCTGAATTTGGTGGCGACCCCAATAATGTGATGATTTTTGGTGAATCGGGTGGAGGTGGAAAAACATCATGTGTATATACAATGCCTGAGGCAGCTCCATATTTTAACAAAGCATCCATTGAAAGTGGCCCGGGTGTGCGCATGACCAGCCGTGAAATAGCTTCAGAAACAACCACTAAACTTTTAAAAGAACTGAATATCGATCCAAAAGATTGGAGAAAGTTACTTGATATTCCTGCCGCTGATCTGTTGAATGTTCAGGCGAAATTTACTTTTGTACCACCACATCTTGAGAAGAATGACAGAATACTCGGTTTTGGACCTGTGGTTGATGGTGCTGTACTGCCTTATCATCCGTTTGACCCAACCGCACCTGAAATATCGCGCAATAAACCTTTATTAACAGGCTGGAATGAGGATGAATACAACTTTTTCGCCTGGGAAAGGCATGACACCGAGTCGTTCAAACTTGATTTTAACGGCTTGCAGGCAAAACTCGAACCGCAATATGGCGCCGATACAAAAACGATAATTGATGTCTATCGGAAATCCAGGCCAAATGCTTCTGCTCCCGATATTTTTGTTGCCATTTCATCAATTACCATGATGGGATTGGGATCAATTGACATTGCTGAAAAGAAAGCAAAGCAAAATGGCGCGCCGGTATATTTATACAATTTTGGTTATAAATCTGAAATTAAAATCCCTGGAACTGATTATCCGATGGGTACTCCTCACGCCATGGATATTTCCTTCAAATTTAATAATGAAGTTCCTCTCAAGGAGGGTGAACAACCAAAGATGAGTTTTGGGGGTAACCGTCCGGAGCGATTTGCTGCATCGCACCACTTTGCTGAATTGTGGACAACTTTCGCACGTACTGGAAAGCCTTCAGCCGAGGGTGTACCGGAATGGCCAGCCTATAATTTAAAAGATAGGCCCACCATGCGCATTGATACCAAATGCGAGGTAATCAACAACCGATTTAAGGACGAAGTGGAGATGTGGAAATCAATAGGAAGGTTTTAAATAGTAGAACAGTACATTTATGGAATCAAAAGAAAGAAAATCAATAAGTTATACTATTCGATCGTTACATCGGGATATTGGTTTTTTCGTAATCGGCATCACAGTTATTTATTGTATCAGTGGCATTTTACTTGTTTACAGAGATTCAGATTTTCTGAAACATGAGGTAATTATTGAAAAGGAAATCAAACCAAATTTGAATGAATCGGATCTGGGTATGCTTTTACACCTTAAAGATTTTAAGGTTTACAAAACAGAAGGTGACATCGTATATTTTCTAAATGGTACCTATAATAAGGCGACAGGTTTGGTTAAGTACAAAGATAAAGTGCTTCCGTCTGTTTTTACAAGTTCAATCCAATTGCATAAAACATCAAGTCACAGTGCAACTCGCTGGATTTCTGTTGTTTTTGGTATTTCATTGATGTTTCTGGCAATATCGTCATTCTGGATGTTCAAATCCAAAACCAAATTCTTCAGAAGAGGAATTTCGGTTGCTATAGGAGGAGGTATTGTTGCTATAATACTACTGATTATATAGTTAGCATTATATAAGATGAAGTAATTGTTGAAATAGATATAGATCACTATTAATAAACTCAACTAAATTATAAATTATAATATAACCTAAAACTGGAAAATGAAAAAAACATATACACTGTTGCTGTTGCTGACAATAGCATGTTTGCTGTTGGTAAATTTCAGAAGTCCTTCTGTAAGCGATGGCTCACCTCTTGAAAAGGGATTTCTTACACCTCCGGATGCAGCCAAACCACGTGTGTGGTGGCATTGGATGAATGGGAACGTTACCAAAGATGGAATTCGCAAGGATCTTAATTGGATGCACCGGGTAGGTATTGGTGGATTTCAAAACTTTGATGCCGGGCTGAATACCCCGCAAGTCGTTGAAAAACGCTTGATTTATATGACTCCTGAATGGAAAGATGCTTTTCGTTTTACAACAAATCTGGCCGATTCGCTTGGTTTGGAGATGGCGATTGCCGGTTCGCCGGGCTGGAGCGAAAGTGGTGGTCCGTGGGTAAAACCCAGCGAAGCCATGAAAAAATTTGTTTGGAGTGAAATCAGGATAGATGGAGGTAAACCATTTTCAGGTGTTCTGCCCAAGCCTCCTGCTGTTTCAGGTCCATTTCAGAATATTGGGATGGAAACCAGGTCAATAGGTGGAGAAACAACTGTTCCACCTGATTTTTATGCAGATGCTGCAGTAATTGCTTATCGATTGCCCGAAAGCGACCTTTCAATGGCATCGCTAAACCCAAAAGTGGCTTCAAGTGGTGGAAATTTTACCTTATCTGAATTGACGGATGGGGATCTTGTAAAATCTACTTTTTTACCTGCTGCAAAAGAGGGAGAAAATGCGTGGATTCAATTTGAATTTGCAAAACCGCTTACCATGCAAGCACTTACAATCGTTGGCGGTAGCGCCGGAGGTATGTTTGGGCCTGCCAGAAATAATCGCCAGCTCGAAGTAAGTAATGATGGTAAGGAGTTTCAAAAGGTTTTAGATATTCCTCAAGGCTCGCTTAGCCAGAAGACACTTTCATTTAATCCAACCGAAGGTAAATTCTTCCGTTTCTGCTGGAAAACACTTCCTGTACAAAGTGGACCTTCGATGCCAGGTCTGCCAGCGGAGTTTGCTCCACCCAAAGAACCTTCAGGAACTCCGGTTGCCGAACTTGTTCTGTACACAGCAAGTCGGGTGAACCGCTTTGAAGAGAAAGCTGCATTTGATGCTGCATCCGAATTATATACAACTCCTACACCTGAAATAAAAGAAAACGAAGCGATTAAAAAATCAGACGTTATTGATCTTACTTCGAAGATGGGTGCCGATGGTACTCTTTCGTGGACTCCTCCAAGCGGAAAGTGGATGATTATTCGACTCGGATATTCTCTTACCGGGCATAAAAACGGACCTGCATCTCCCGAAGCTACCGGCCTCGAAGTTGATAAATTAAATGCTGCACATGTACAATCGTATTTTACAAATTACCTCGATCAGTATAAAAATGCAACCGGAGGTCTGATGGGAAAACATGGGCTTCAGTATGTTATAACCGACAGTTGGGAGGCTGGAACTCAAAACTGGACAGATGATATGTTGCAGGAATTCAAAAACCGTCGAGGCTATGATATGCTTTCCATGATTCCGGTTTTAACCGGCCATGTAGTTCAAAGCGCTGATGCAAGTGAACGTTTTCTGTGGGACTTCCGAAAAACACTTGCCGATCTCGTTACAGAAAATCACTATGATTTACTAACAAAGATGTTGAAAGAGCGTGGAATGGGGCGCTATTCTGAATCGCATGAGGCTCGCCGGGCTTTTATTGGCGATGGCATGGAAGCTAAACGTACTGCCGATGTTCCGATGGGCGCCGGATGGACTCCGGGTGGATTTGGAGGTAACGAAGGTGGATTTGCGACAGTTTATCAGGCCGATATTCGCGAATCGGCCTCGGTTGCCCACCTCTATGGACAAAATTTGGTTGCTGCTGAATCGTTAACTGCTATGGGTACTGATTGGGCCTGGTCTCCCGAACTTTTGAAACCAATTGCCGACCATATAATGGCTTGCGGGTTAAACCGGTTTGTAATTCATACATCCGTTCATCAGCCTGTAGATGATAAAATTCCCGGAATGAGCCTTGGCCCGTTCGGTCAGTGGTTTACCCGTCACGAAACCTGGGCAGAGCAGGCAAAGGCCTGGACAGCCTATTTGTCGCGCAGTTGTTACATGCTTCAGCAAGGTAAATATGTTGCCGACGTTGCCTATTATTATGGCGAAGACAATAACATAACTGCAATGTTCAGTAAAATGAGGGGCGGCGATCTTCCTGCTGTTCCTGAAGGATATAGCTACGATTTTATAAATGCCGATGCGCTTGTGAATTTGCTTTTTGTTAAAGATGGCCAGCTAGTCACTCCAACGGGGATGAGTTACCGGATTTTGGCGCTCGATCCGAATAGTCAATACATGACTCTTTCAGTTCTCCGGAAAATCAAGAGAATGGTTTCGGAAGGCGCCATTGTAACCGGGCCAAAACCAATAAAAACGCCAAGCCTTGTTGACGATCCGGCTGAATTTAATTCTTTGGTGAAGGAATTATGGAGCAATGAAAATGGCGTAAATACAGTTGGCAAAGGGAAAGTGTACTCAAATACTTCCATGTTACAAGTGCTTGTCAGTCAAAATATAGTGACTGATTTTGCCTACACCAAACCAGAAAGTGACTCGAAATTGTTTTTTGTTCACCGTCGATTGGGCGACAATGATATTTACTGGGTTAACAATCGTACCGACAGGGTTGAAGATTTGGTAGCTTCGTTCAGAACCGCCGGTAAAGAAGCTGAAATCTGGCATCCTGAAACAGGCAAGGTCGATCAGGCGTCATTCTCGATTGAAAATGGGATTACCAAAGTTCCATTGCATTTGGAAACCAATGATGCCGTGTTTGTAGTTTTTCGAAATAATACAACCGGAACTTCACGTATTGTAAATAAGCTTACTGAAACTAAAATTGCTGATGTGTCAGGGTCTTGGAATGTGAGTTTTCAGGCCAGGCGCGGCGCTCCTGCCCAGGCAACATTCGAATCGCTCACTCCCTGGAATGAAAATCTGGATAAAGGGATTAAATATTTCTCAGGCACAGGAACTTATACCAAAACAGTACAGGCTCCGGCAGAATGGTTTAAAACCGGGAATGAGGTTTGGATCGATTTGGGTAAAGTACAAAATCTGGCTGAAGTAGCTGTAAATGGCAAATCACTTGGAATTGTTTGGAAAACGCCATTCCGAATTAATCTCACAAGCGCTTTAAAACAAGGCGAAAACACGCTGGAAATTAAGGTGACTAACCTTTGGGTGAACCGCTTGATTGGTGATCGGCAACCCGATGCAAAGGAAAAATTTACTTATACGATTACTTCTCCATATAAGGCTGATTCTCCTTTAAAACCTTCAGGATTAATGGGCCCTGTACAACTTTTAAGTCTGACTAAATAACTAATAAAAGAATTTAAGTATGAAAAAATTGATATTTGCCATTATCCTTTTCACCTCTTTTCAGGTTGCAACATTTGCCCAAATGCCAGCCGCACAAATTGATGGGAAAGAAGTTTACAAAGGTGAAGATGTTGTATTTCACCAGATTGACGAGCATACCTGGATTGGTTCTGGACATTTGATGGCCAGCGAGAGTTTGTACCTTGTTGAAGGAACCGATAAAGCCGTTTTAATTGATGCCGGGACTAAGATTGCTGATTTGGATAAGATTGTGGCTTCGATTACGAAAAAACCGGTAATGTTGGTTGCAACACATGTTCATCCCGACCACACAGGTTCGGCAATCAACTATTTCCCTGAACTTTACCTTAATGCGGCAGATACCGTTAATATTCCGCAAATGATGCCAAACTACAAAGGTAAAGTCAAATTCCTGAAAGATGGGGAAGTAATTGATCTTGGCGGCAGACAGCTGGAAGTAGTTTTTACCCCAGCACACACACCTGGTTCCACCACCTTTATCGATAAAGAAGCGGGTTACGGTTTTAGCGGCGATTCATTTGGGTCAGGAAATTTGCTTTTAACAATGGATTTTTCTACGCTCAAAGCAACTTGCGAAAAGATGAGTGCAATAATGACCAAAGATGGAATTAAATACATGTATCCCGGTCACTTTTTTGGAAAGAATTTGGAGACAAAGGATCGGGTTGACAATGAAGCAGCCCTTAGCAAAGGTGTTCTTTCAGGCCAGTTGAAAGGTCAGGAAAATCCGCAGGGAATGTTGGGCTTGAACTTGGTCATTAATCAGTTTGGAGTCCGCATAAATTACAATGAGAAAGCCATAAAATAAAAATTTCATGGATAAATACACTGAATACACAATTGAACACGGGGTATCGCGCCGGGGTTTTTTGTCGCGTGCATTTGTTGCTTCATGTGCTGGCTTGGTTGGATTTAGCGGATGTAAACCCAACGATTTAGAACCCGCTGTAATTTTAATCTTTGGAGTTTCCCGGGCATACCTGTTAAGCATTGAAATGAGATAGACAGTTATTAAAAAGAGATTTTTCATGACCGTGTTTTTATGATTAATCAGATGGGTCTAATGACTTTTGCAGGAACCCCTGCTACAACCGTATTCGCAGGCACATCTTTGTTAACCACCGCACCAGCTGCCACTACCGCATTTTCACCAACGGTAACACCGGGCAAAATAATGGCTCCTGCTCCAATCCAAGCGTTGCGCTTTATCACAACCGGTTTCACTGTCAAAGCCTTTCTTTCTGACGGATTCAGTGGATGGTCCTCGGTTATCAGGCTAGCCTTAGGACCAATCATAACATCATCTTCAATGGTAATTCCCCCAATGTCAAGAAAGGAGCAGTCGTGATTGATAAAAACATTTTTCCCGATCCGGGTAAATAGGCCTAAATTGATATAAAACGGAACAAG
>JBBQXI010000026.1:0-18951 GCA_038209805.1 Bacteroidales bacterium
CACAATATCGATCCACAGAAATGGCTTACCTACGTTATCAAAAATATTAACGACACTAAAACTTCTGAGCTCAAAGATCTATTACCCCAATTTATCGACAAAAATCTAATCATATAGAATGCGTTTGTTGGGGTGGATACCCTTAAACAGGACGGCTAAATCTTAAACAGGGCAGCCAGAAATTGAACAGGACGGCGAAAAACCTACTCGGGTGACAAAATCTTTAACTCGTACGCCATATTTTTAACTCGCATGGCTACATCTTTATCTTGCGCCGGTAAATAGCAAAAAAGCTCAACAAAAAATCCCCTCCAAAACGAATTTCGAAGGGGATCACACACAAACAATTCCTAAACCAACTATCTTATTTCGAGAGTTTTCCCGATTAATTTCATTCTTCCGGAGAGTGTTCCGGTAGTTTCGGCTTTAGCAGCTCCGGTAAATCCGGGTTGCTCTCCACCAACAGCTATCGTAAAAAATCCAGGTTCCACAACTTGTATATCTTTATCGTTAATCATCGACAACTGGCGAGGTACAAGTGTAAACGATACGATTTGCGATTCGCCTTTCTTCAGCGAAATACGTTTGAATCCTTCCAACGAACGGATTGGGCGCGGAGTTGACGCTTTTTCGTCGGTTAAGTATAACTGTACTACTTCATCTCCATCGCGGTCTCCTGTATTGGTAACCTTAACCGAGATATTTACATTTTCGCCCATTTTAACTTCTTTCGGAAGGTTAAGATCTGCGTATGTGAAATTGGTATAGCTCAACCCAAATCCAAACGGATAAAGTGGTGATTGACGAAAATAGCGGTATGTGCGGCCTTCCATATCGTAATTTTCAAAAGCAGGTAACTGATCGACCGATTTGTAGTAAGTAACCGGCAAGCGACCGGCCGGATTGTAATCGCCAAAAAGAACATCGGCCACTGCATTTCCACCTTCCTGTCCGGGATAACCTGCACTCAGGATGGCATCCATATTCTCAGCCGCATAATTTATAGAAAGGGCGCTTCCGTTAAGCAATACTAAAACAACAGGTTTCCCGGTTGCTTTAATGGCTTCCATCAGCTTTTCCTGTGTCTTTGGCAGGTCCAGATGAGTGCGGTCGCCCCCTTTAAAACCATCAACCAGAATCGGCATTTCTTCACCTTCCAAACGTTGATTTAAACCCAAAACAAGCACAACAACATCCGATTTTTTTGCTGTTGCAATGGCGTCGGCAAGCATGTCTGGCTGTGGAACTTCCCAAAGTAAAGAGGCTGTCCCGTCGCCATGGTAATTTTTGTAATCGAAAACTAGTTTATAACGCCTACCGGTTTCAAGGGTCAGTTTCTTTTGGCTGTGAAATGCGTGATGCTCGTTGTCTCCGCCTAGAATTTCCTTACCGTCGCAATAGATTTTAAAATTTGGCATACTCCAGATACCGATTTCGTAATCTCCAGTTTGTGGTACTTTCAGGTAGGTTGTCCACCTAACACTGTAATTATCAACTGGCATTCGTGGATCAGGAGAGCCCGATTCCCAGTAAAAATCAACATTGTCGTCAATACGGGTAAATAATGGTTCGCCTTCCAGTTTGTTATTGGCAAAATATTCACCCAAAGCTCCCTGTTTACCATCTTCGGTTTCCAGATAAATGGAAGGTATTGGTGTTAATTTCGTAACGCCATCAGCCAGTTCGCTTCCCTGTGCATAAAGCACTTCGGCTTGAGGGGCAATTTTATTTTTTATACCCTGAAGTACGGTTACCGGATGCGAAGGTATTCCATTGTAATTTCCCCACAACGATTCAATTTCATCAGCATTAGGGCCAATAACAGCAATCTTTGCAAGGTTTTTCTTCAGCGGTAATACGTGGTTGGCATTCTTTAGCAATACGATGCTTTTCTGTGCAGCTTCTCTTGCCAGTTGATCATGAGCAGGATTATCATTTACCGAGAATGGAATTTGAGCGTAAGCCACTTTTTCGTCTGGATCGAACATACCCAGTTTCATTCGGGCGGTCAGTAAGCGGCCAACACAAACATCAAGGTCTTTTTCAGTAATTAATCCGCGTTTAAGAGCTTCGGGCAGGGCCTTGTATGTGTTGCCACATTCTAAATCAGTACCGGTTTTTACAGCCATTGCGGCAGCTTCAGCTTCATCTTTTGCAATTTTGTGGTATTGCCAAATGTCGGCAATGGCCCAGCAATCGCTTACAATGTAACCTTTGAAACCCCACTCATTGCGGAGAATTCCGGATAAAAATGGACTGGCACAGCAAGCTTCGCCACGAAACCGGTTGTAGGCTCCCATTATCGAATATACGCCTCCATCAACAACCAAGGTGCGGAATGCCGGGAGATAGGTCTCGCGTAAATCGCGTTCGCTGACTTTGGCATCAAAAACATGACGAGATGGTTCCGGACCTGAATGAACTGCGAAATGTTTGGCAGTAGCAATCACTTTTAAATAATTTGGATCGTCGCCCTGAAGCCCTTTTACGAATTGTGTGCCCAATTGTCCTGTCAGGTAAGGGTCTTCTCCGTAGGTTTCGTGGCCACGACCCCAGCGAGGATCGCGGAAAATATTGATGTTGGGCGACCAGAAAGTCAAACCCTGATAAATATCTCTCATTCCCCGTCGTACAAATTCGTGGTGCTTTGCGCGTGCTTCATCAGAAATAACCGAAGCAACTTGGTGAATCAGATCGGCGTCCCAAGATGCTGCAATTGTAATCGATTGAGGGAAAACTGTTGCATATCCGGCGCGGGCAACACCATGCAAGCATTCGTTCCACCAATTGTACTCCGGAATTCCAAAACGTTCTATAGCCGGAGAAGTGTAGAGCATTTGCCCCATTTTTTCCTGAACAGTCATTTCAGAAAGCAAACTTTCAACTCTTTCCTGAGTCGATAAATTGGTGTTTTGAAATTGAAATTTATTTTGCGAAGTGCCCAGAAAAGGGCATATCAGTAAAAGGAGTATATACAGATTGAGTTTCATATTTATTAGTTTTAATTATACTGGTCTGGTCTGGTCTGCAAAGTTACAAAATGGAAAGAAATTTCCAAATTTTATGCGCTGCTTGATGTTTGATTTTTTTTGATTTCAAGCAGAAAGTTGAATTGAAGTATTATAAAAATGGATGGATGTCAAATTATACGACCACTAAATAAAGTAAGGCCGCAGTCGCAGCTCCAAGAGTTGGGCCTACAATTGGTATCCAGGCATAACCCCAATCGCTGGATCCTTTGGTTTTTATCGGAACAAGCCAATGAATAATTCGTGGCCCCAGATCGCGTGCCGGGTTGATGGCGTAGCCTGTTAATCCACCGAGGCTCATGCCAATTGCCACAACCAATAGAGCGACTGGCAGAGCGCCTACTGATCCCAGTCCAAATTTAACCGCATCAATACCCAAAACTTTGAACTCCGGACCTGCAATGAATAGAACAACAAAAATCAGCACGAATGTGCCGACAACTTCACTTAAGACATTACGGGCGGTATTTTTTATTGCCGGTGATGTGCAAAATGTTCCTTTTATTGCTCCTGTATTCTCTGTCCGGTTATAATGATCGGCATAAAGCAACCATGTCAGAAAAGCTCCGGACATAGCGCCAAGTAACTGGGCCAAAATATATAAGGGAGCGTCGGTCCATGCAAATTTTCCGGCTATTGCTAATCCAATTGTTACAGCAGGATTTAAATGTGCCCCACTTGACGGACCGGCAACGATAACTCCCAGATAAACTCCCAGACCCCAGCCAAATGAAATCAGCACCCAGTCAGCACCTTTGGCAAAGGTATCGTTTAGCGAACTATTTGCACAAACTCCAGTGCCCATCAGGATTAGGATGAATGTGCCAAGGTATTCAGCTACAATTGGATTCATGTAATTTTCAGTTTAAGATATAACCATTAGCATATTCAGTATAGATTTGGATTTGTTCCTTTTGCCACCGTCTTCTATATCCAAGTTCTTTGGCCATTATTGCGGCCACTTCAGGAGCCATTGCAATACTTGCTCGTGCATCGAGCAAAAGTGCTCTTGTTCTTCGGGCAAGTACATCTTCAACCGTGCGTGCCATCTCTTCGCGAACTGCCCAAACAACTTCTGCCTTTATATATGGTAAGTTTTCATGGAGTTTTTTACCCAGTTCCGGATCGTGAGCAATCAAAGCTTTTATCTTCGGAATGTCTGATCCATAAACATGAAGATGACCAATCTGATTCCGATTTTTCATATAGCCGTGAATGGGCATGTTTTTGGTAACACATTCTTTATTGTCGAGTCCGCCCAGAAGGATCGCTTTATCAACAATATCTTCACCCATCTTACGGTATGTTGTCCACTTCCCACCAATCATTGTAATTAAACCTGATTTGGAAATAATTAATTTATGGCTTCGTGAAATTTCTTTGGTTTCCTGGTTCTTATCTTCGGGGGCAGCCAATGGCCTTAATCCGGCAAAAATGCTTAAGACGTCTTTCCGTTTAGGCTTTTTGGTCAGGTATTTACTGGCCGTATTCAAAATAAATTTGATTTCTTCTTCCAATGGACGGGGTTCAATTTCAGGATTTACCATAGGAGTGTCGGTAGTACCAACCACTACTTTACCATGCCATGGAACAGCAAATAATACACGTCCATCAGTCGTTTTTGGAATCATAATCGCAGCATCGCCCTGCAAAAAGGACTGATCAAGCATAATATGGATGCCTTGACTAGGTGTAACTGTTTTAATATGGTCGGGTTCATCCATTCGGTTGATCGAATCAACAAAAATTCCGGTTGCGTTGACAACAACTTTTGCTTTTAGGGTATAGGATTCGTTGTTTTCAGAATCAAAACATTCTACCCCGGAAATAATACCTTCCTCATTTTTGATTAAACGGGTTACCCCGCAATTATTCAACACATATCCACCGTTATCGGTTATGGTTTGTGCCAGGCTTATGGCAAGTCTCGAATCGTCGAATTGGCCATCGTGATAAATTACACCACCTTTTAAATCCGCTTCAACCAGATTGGGAATGGCTTTCATGGTTTCCTCTTTGGTAATATGGATTGAAGGACCCAAGCCAAGCTTTCCGGCCATCATATCGTAAACTTTCAGTCCTACGGTATAAAATGGTCCGTCCCACCATTCGTAATTTGGAATAATAAACTTCAGATTTTTAACCAGATGTGGTGCATTTTGCAGAAGCAGCCCTCTTTCGTTGAGAGCTTCCAGAACAAGGCTGATGTCGCCGGCGGCAAGGTAACGTACGCCACCGTGAACTAGCTTGGTGCTTCGCGAAGATGTTCCTTTTGAAAAATCGTACTTCTCAAGAACCAGTGTATCATAACCTCTCGATGCGGCATCAACTCCGGCTCCCAGCCCGGTTGCCCCGCCTCCAATAATAACGACATCCCAGATTTTGTCCGGAGAATATTGGATTGCCCGTATTGATTCTGAACGTTTCATCTTCCTCAAATTTTTTAATCGATCCAGTTTTTTGTCCGCTCAACGGCTTTGTACCAGCGGGCTTTTAATTTTTCGGTATCTTCTTTTTTTACCTGTGCTTTAAAAATCTGATCAACTTTCCACTTTTTCTGAAGTTCCTCCAACTTCCACAATCCGACGGCCAGGCCAGCCAAATACGCAACCCCAAGAGCAGTGGTTTCCATATTGGTCGATCTCACCATGTCAATTCCTGAAATATCGGCCTGAAACTGAACCATCAGATCGTTGGCCGCTGCACCTCCGTCAACGCGCAATTCAGGAATTAATTCTCCTGAATCCATTTTCATAGTTTCAATCACATCGTTAACCTGAAAACAAATGCTTTCGAGTGCAGCACGAGTCAGGTGTGCCTTTGTTGTTCCGCGGGTAATCCCAAAAATCGAACCACGTGCATAAGGATCCCAATGCGGGGCGCCAAGTCCGGTAAGCGACGGTACAAAAACAACCCCTCCGCTATCTTCAACCTGTCCGGCCAAGGATTCACTATCGGCTGCATCTTTAAAAAAATCGAGCCCATCGCGAAGCCATTGAATTACGGCACCACCCATAAAAACACTACCTTCGAGGGCGTAGGTGACTTTGCCGTCAATCTGCCAGCCGATGGTTGTCAGGAGTTTATTCTTCGAAATAATCGCTTCCGAACCAGTATTCATCACTAAAAAGCACCCTGTTCCGTATGTACACTTTGCCATACCTTCGCCTATGCACATTTGTCCGAACAAGGCAGCCTGTTGGTCGCCAGCAATGCCGGCAATAGGAACGCCCACGAGTTGTTTAATATCGGTAACCGGTCCGTTCATGCTGCTTGAAGGAACCACTTTGGGAAGTAGTGATGCAGGTATTCCAAATATCTGTAATAACTCATCGTCCCACTTCAGGGTATGAATATTGAATAGCAAAGTTCGGCTGGCATTGGATACATCGGTAATGTGCGACTGGCCCTTTGTTAAATTCCAGATAACCCAAGTGTCGGTTGTGCCAAATGCAAGTTCGCCTTTATCTGCTCTTTCTTTTACACCTTCAACATGATCTAGAATCCATTTTATTTTGGTGGCAGAGAAATAGGCATCTATCAGAAGTCCAGTTTTTTCTGTGATTAATTTTTCATAGCCAGCCTCTTTCAATTGTAAACAAGAATCGGCAGTGCGCCGGTCTTGCCATACAATGGCGTTAAATACCGGTTTGCCTGTTTTTCTGTCCCAAACTACGGTTGTTTCGCGTTGATTAGTAATTCCCAGAGCTGCGATCTCATCAGTAGAAATACCGCTTTTTTTAATCACTTTTTTAACAGCCTTTTTGGTGTTCTTGTAAATTTCGATTGGATCATGCTCGACCCACCCCGGATTTGGGAAGAATTGTTTATGATCTTTGTTCTTTTGAGCGACCAAATTACCGTCAATGTCGTACAGTAGTGCTTTGGTTGCCGTGGTACTCTGGTCGATGGATAAGATATATTTTTTCATGAATTGAGCCAGGTTAGGAGCAGTTTGTGGATTCAAATAAAACCAGATTCGGTTATTTGCCAACAATATACAAAAAAATAAGAGCTTATTCTAGTCTGTGATATTTTTTGGATTTTTGGCGCATATCCACTGTATTCTAGCTACTTAATCCAGATAAACTTCTGTTTTTTCGCCCCTGAAATATTCAAACATCAGGTGAATTTGCGATTCGATGTTCCGGGGTTTTGAAAGTTCGGGCAATTCATATTCGTTAAACCAACCCACATTATCGGTTTCATGTCCGCTTGAGATTTGTGTGTCAATGGGTTCGCACCGAATAAAAAGCTTGTACACATATTCAAATTCGGGGGGCATTTGCTGTGCCGTCTTGTCCATGACCGCAATTAATTTGCTCGATTTTACGGTCAATCCGGCTTCTTCGAAACATTCTTTTTCGGCAATCATTCGTGGAGTATAACCCACATCAGCCCAACCTCCAGGCAAAGCCCAATAACCGTCTGCTTTTTCCTGAACCAGCAAAATTTGTCCTTCAGGATTAAAAACTACCGCACGAACATCAACCTTTGGTGTTTTATAGCCATTGTTCTCCTGAATTATGGCTTTGATTTTTGTTATCGGGACATCAGTTAGTTGCCCAAGCATATCAAGACAAATCTCCTGAATTTCTTCATAGCGCTCAATATCGTAATTGCTGTTGGAATAGGCTAACCCAATCTCGGCTAATGCCTGAAGGCGTTTGAGATGTTCAAAGAAATTTCGTTGCATCTGCTGGCAATTCTGGAATTAATTAATGGCGTTGACAGATTTTCCGGGGTTCTGTTTCTTATCTGGAATTGGAGGCATTTTTAATTTCGTCGCCGGAGCTAGAATGGGTTCAGGGGCTTGCTGTCGAAAAATGTCATCCTTGTTAATAGGGCGTAATTCGGATTGCCAGTTGAATCCTGGCAATAATTTGTCGCCTTCTTCCAATTGACCCAATGGCTTGAGTTCGCCATCGGGCGATTTAATGAAAGCAATTCGTTTAACCTTACCTTTATTCATGTATATGGTAATGTTGCTGCTTTCGGCTTTGTTAAGTCCGATTACCCCATTTTTGTCGCGTGCGTAATAGTTCGACTGACCGTTTCCGCTGACATCAATTTTATCTAGTTCGTTGTTGCGAACATACCCGATCATATTTTTCCCCTTGATCTGATTAAACCGGAGGCTGTCATCTTCCATGGAAATAATGAAAGCATCATCTTTCATCCTGATTTCATCAGGATCTTTACTTCGGTTTATCATTTCGATGTAATTGGCTGATATCTGGTTTTTATTCGACCAGATAATAGGATGTGTAAACATCTGAATGGTAGAATCTTTCGACCAATAGGTCAGCGAATCGCATTTGCCTTGCATGTCGTCGCGATAGAACCTTACCTTATGGTATGCAAGAACTAAACGGGCGTCTTTTGGTGGTTTGGCGACCAACGAATCGGTGCGTAAGGTGTCACCAACCAACTTTCCTGAAGTTAAACTATCTTTACGTAATTTCTGAAAGGCCTGCATTTCAGAAATTTTTGAGGCCAAAGACAATGAGTCTGGAATTGACTTTCTAACTAGTGGCTTTTTTACTATTTTTTTGTCAGGAGTGACTTTTTTTAATGGTGTGGTATCAGGCATTGTTTTTAGGTAGTCGGCATGTAAAAACAGCGAATCGGTCTTGGAATACTGAATGAGTACTGCCGAATCGGTTGCCGAAGCGATTTTGGTAATATCGTTGTATTTGACCCGGTTTCCAACCACAATGATGCTGTTTTCAATGTCCTGAATACGTGCATGTCCCATGGCAAGTCCCTCTCCATTACCCTTGTCGTAATAAATTGAATCGGCTTTTACCCTTTGTTTGGCATTCCAGATTTTTGGTTTTTTAGTGAGCTTGGCATAGCTTTTCATGCTGTCGTACCAGCCATACTCAGCATAAAGAGTGTCTTTTTCGTTGAAAATGGTGGTCGGTCCTTCAATAAAAACCTTTTTTGTATTGGTGAAATAAATCAGGGTGTCCGATTTGATTTTATAGTCTTTAGTCACACCATCTACGTTTTTTTTGAAGTAAGCCTTCTTTTCATTGACGTAATATTGACCAATAATTGATTTCAGGACATTGGTTGAATCTTTTACTGTTCCGGAGTAATTGTACGATGCCAAATCGTTAATCATGGAGTAGTCGAGCGAGTCGGTGGTTAATGTCATCTGTTTGTCGATGAGTTTTACATTCCGGCGTGCCTTGGCCAACTTGGTGACAGGATCGTAATGAATGAAATCGGCATACATGTTAAGGGTGTCACCACGAACAATGTGTACATTGCTAAAAGCATCTACCGTATTATTTGTATAAGAATACATGCTGTCGCACCACATTAAAGCACCATCAACTGTGATGTTTACATTTCCCAAAAGACGCTTGGCATTAGCAACAATCCGTTCATTGACATCCAACAGATCGCAGCGCAATATTTTTACTTCTTTCCGGTTTTGGGCCTGAATGTTGCCTGAAAATGCCAATAACCCAAAAAGCACTATCAAGATTGGCAACTTTGCTTTTGTTATTACTAATTCGATGTTGTGTTTTTCACCCCAAACCCCTAAAGGGGCTTTTGCTGTAAGTATTGAAAATACTTGCAGGTGGAGAAAGTCCCCTTTAGGGGATTTAGGGGTAAAGAGAAATTTCGTCATCCAGATCATTTCATCAATTCAGTAATAATGTCTTCAACCGAAATATTCTCTGCTTCAGCCTTGTAGTTTTTAATTACGCGGTGACGAAGAATGCTTATGGCTACTTTTTTAATGTCATCAATATCCGGAGAATATTTACCCTGAAGGGCGGCCAGCGTTTTTGCTCCTAAAACCAGGTATTGCGATGCACGTGGCCCAGCTCCCCATTTGAGGTATTTGTTGCTAATTGGCGCTGCCAACTCTGTATTCGGGCGTGTTTTGGCCGATAGTCCTACCGCATATTTTAGCACATTTTCGTTCACCGGAACTTTTAGTACCAATTCCTGAAAGTAACGGATTTCTTCTTTTGAAATAATCTCATTCAGGTGGGTTGAAAAGTCGGAAGTTGTATTCCGGACAATCGTTAACTCGTCTTCAAATTTAGGATAGTCGAGCCATATCGAAAACATAAACCGGTCGAGTTGGGCTTCAGGCAGCGGATAAGTACCTTCCTGTTCAATAGGGTTTTGTGTTGCCAGTACAAAGAATGGTTTGTCTAATTCGTATTTCTGACCAGCGGCTGTAACCGAACGTTCCTGCATGGCTTCGAGTAAAGCCGCCTGGGTTTTGGGCGGTGTACGGTTGATTTCGTCGGCCAGAATGATGTTGGCGAAAATAGGGCCACGGATAAATTTGAATTCACGGTCTTTATCCAGAATCTCAGTTCCGATAATGTCAGATGGCATTAAATCGGGTGTAAACTGAATACGTTTATATTGAAGGCCAAGTACCTCGGAAATTGTATTGACAAGCAATGTTTTGGCCAGTCCCGGAACACCAATCAATAAACAGTGCCCACGGCTAAACATAGCAACCAATACCTGATCGATGATTTCATCTTGTCCGTATATCCGTTTTTTAACCTCGGAACGCAGCTGATCGAATTTGCGGCTCAGCTCGTTTACTGCTTCAACTTCATTCTTAAATGCCATCTTTTCTTCCTTATTCTGAAATAATTAAGCTCAAATTAAGAGCTTAATCCGATTTTAGTTTCAATAATTAAACCCAATTTGAATTGAGCGATTGTGCCAGAAGTCATGTTTTTACGTTGATGATAATCTTTACGCCTGCACTCAATCCCATTTTATTAATTAACCCCGGCTTGAAAGCCGGGGCTATTAATATTTTTTCTATTCAGGAAAAATAGTCACAAATCATTGAATCATCATTCGTCAAACTTATAACTCATGACTTATAATTCATAACTCTTATTTCATCCAACCTTTATACTTGAAATTACAGTTGAGATAAGTATCGTCGATGTGAACATAGGTTCCCGATTGTTTTTCGCGAATCCATGTGTCGAGAGTTTTTTCTTTTTTCGAAGCCATATATATATTGCTCAATTCAACATAGTCGTCGCGCAGGTTGGCTTGATGAGCGTTGGTCTTGTTTATCAGTTTAACGATTTTATAAACAGGACGTTGCTTATCGTCAATGGTTTTAAATGGTTTCGAAATTTCGTTGATGTTCATTTTCGTAATTACCTTGCTGACATCAGGATCAAGTTCACTCAATTTCCATTTTGAATCTCCGGTTTCAGGGTTGATAACTGTTCCGCCATTGTTGCGTGAATCTTTATCGTATGAATACCGCATGGCTGCATCTTCAAATTTAAAAGTCCCTTTCCGTATAAAGTCTGCTATACTATCGATCTGACTAAAGGCTTTTTCCATAGCTTTTGGCGAAGGTTTTGGCATCATGATGATGTGGCGTGTTTTAATCTGTTCGCCCTTGCGGTCAACAACCTGGATGATGTGATATCCAAAATCACTTTTTACCACGTTCGAAATTTTGTCACCTTTCAGGTTGAATGCTGCTGCGGCATATGCAGGATCGAGTTGCCCACGTCCCATGTAATCCAATTCACCACCGTTTCGAGCTGATCCATCCTCTGAATACATAACCGCTAACGGAGCAAAACTGCTTTCCCCTGCTTCAATACGGCGTTTTAACTCGCGAAGTGTAGACTTGATACGGTCTTCTTCTTCCAAGCTGATAATTGGTTGAACAACGATCTGGGCATATTCAATCTGAGCATCAATCTGAGGGATTTCAGCTTCAGGTAAATTTTTAAAGTGATAACGAACTTCGGCTGGAGTAACAGTAACTTTGTCGATAATCTTATTCTGCATTTGCTGTGTCATCTGTTGGTTTTTGATGACTTCCTGCAAATCGGCTTTTAAATCAATGATCGATTTTTTGAAGTAGGCTTCTACCTCTTTTTCAGAGCCAAGATGTGATGTAAAATATTGTATGCGTTGTTCCAGATTCTGGTTCAACTGGCTATCGCTAACCGTAATGGTCGTATCCAATTCTGCTTCAGCAAGAAGTAGTTTCTCGACGAGTAAATTTTCAAGAATTTCACATTTCATATCGCCTTCGGTGGTTATTCCCTGTGCCTGTTGTTGTTGGTACATGCCTTCAATGTCCGATTTCAGAATAATATTCTTTCCTACTACGGCCACAATCTGGTCCACAACTTTATCTTGCGCCTGGGTTTGATTGCTAATTACAATACATCCCGTCAGGATAAATAAACCAATTAGTTTTCTGATCATAAACGATTATTTTTTTGTTTTAAATAGTTTTACTTTATTCTTATCAAGGCCTTCCTTGTATATATCTTTTTCAATTTGTTTTAAGAAATCGATTTTCTGTTTGCTTAAAATCAAGTTTCTAATGTCGTTCTCAACATATTCCATTGGCGAAACTTGTCCCGAAAGCTTATAATCCCGAATGCAGACAATATAGTAATAATTCATATCAGTGCTTTCCACAATGCGGTTTCTTTCCAGAAACTGATTCTGATCTTTTATTTCTGCCGGTGTATTTCTCAGAACCATATCGGCAGAAACCCACTGATCGTTAAAACGGTCGTAAGCCTTGGCATAGCTCATACAATATTCATTGAGCTTTGCTTGTTTTTCTTTATTTTCAGACATGCACAAATCCTTGATGTTATCAGGATTTGAAACCTGTACCGGTATCTTAATATAAATGGCTTTTACAATGTTTCGGTTCAGGATAAAGCTTTCACGATGTTCGTTAAAATACTTCTGAATATTCGTATCCGACACAGTGGTGTCCATTTTTTCCTTAACCAATTCATTTTTATATCTATACACCAAAAGAGAATTGCGGTATTCTTCCAGCTCTTTGCTTACATCTTTTAGTTCGGGTTTCAGATTATCTTCGGCTTTGAGAAGCAAAAGTTCACGTTGAACCCATTTTTTGACATAGTCGTCGACCCAAAGTGCACTATCGTTCGCATCCAGATAATTAGGAATATATCCTGAAAGTTCTTTCATTGTTAATATACGGTCACCTACCTTTGCAATGGGCTCTCCGTTATCAACAAATAAGTTACATGCCGTCAGAAAAAATGCTAAAAAGCTAATATATAAAGCAGTTTTTCTCATTCAATTGCTGGAATTTTTTTCAATACTTTCTGATTTATCGAGACTGGATATTTCTTAAATAACGAGTCAATCCATTCTTTTTCAATTTGTTCCTGAAAATCAGAAGAATAGAGTCCCCAGGCATCTTTAAGTTGCTTCATCTCACTTTTAACTATTTTCCCATGGACAAAGGTAGTAGTTTCATCAAAACCTGAGGGTTTTGCTCCTCCCCAAATGAAATAATCGATAATCGGATTTCCTCCTTTTTCAAAAGCAACATCAGTAATCTGTATGTTATTTTCAGCTTTTGCATTGAAAAGATCGATCAATTTCTGTTTGCTGAGTTCTTTCTCATTCAAAAGTGTTTCGACTTTCGAGCGAGTTTCCAGATCTTTTGCCTGGATAATCCAGCCTTTAAAACGATCGCCCCAGTAATGCTTTTTGGTTGTTTGCTCAAAATAGTTTTGCAAACGTGTAGTATCAGTCGAAGCTACATCCCAGATTTTATCTTTCGAAATATTGAATAACAGAATTCCATCGTGATATTCCTGGTACAGACGGGCAAAGTCGGGATATTTCTTTTCAAGTTGCGAGTTTTCGTAAGCTAGGAGTTCCTGGTTGATATATTTGTTTAGCATTTCTTTTAACTGGTCTTCGGACTGATTGCTTCGAGGTGCAAATTTCTGTTTTTGAAGAAAATCAGTAAATGCTCCAATACTTAATTTTTGATCAGCAAAAGTAACCAACAGTTTTTCTTTAAGCTTTTTATCGGAGGTTGTGTTTTTCCAAATAGCCGTATCAGTTACCGAACCAATCAATTTTATGAAAGTGGGTTCGTCAATTTTCAGTTGGTATTGAGCACGTAATTTTCGGTCGAATGCCTCATCGCTGTGTTTACTGATTGCAGGGTTTTGTTTGATCTTGGCTTCTAGGTCGGATCGCAACTTTTCGATTGGTTGCGTGGTTTTTCGTTCGAGTCTTTTGATGATGTGCCAACCATACAGAGTGCGGATAACTGATGAAATGTCACCATCGTTTTTCAATGCAAATGCAGCTTCAGCAAACTGTGGCACCATATTGTTGGGTGTGAACCAGTTCATAACTCCACCTTCATTAGCCGTTTGCTTATCGTCAGAATTTTCTTTTGCCAATTCGGCGAAATCGGTTCCGGATGTGGCTTCTCGCCAGATACTATCGGCTTTCAGTTTCAAATTGGCAATGGTTTCTTCGCTGGCTTGTTTTGGAAACATTTTCATGATGTGTGCCACTTTAATTTCGCCAGCCGCCAATCGTTCATCATGAACTTTAATCAGGTGGTATCCAAAACGGGTGCGGACAATTTCAGAAACCTGACCAACAGGTGTTCGATAGGTCATATCTTCAAACGGGAAAACCATTTGAAATGCGGAGAAATAACCCAAAAGACCTTTGTTCTGAACTGCCGAAGGATCTTCAGAATATTTAGCAGCCATCTCGTTAAAATCGGCTCCAGCTATAATTTGCTGGCGTAGATCGTTTATTTTATTCCATGCTGCCAAAGTGTCGGCTGGCGATGCTTCGGGAGTCACCCGAATTAAAAGGTGACTGGCTTTTCGCTCGTATTGAGTGCGGTAATAGGCGGTTTTTACCATTTCTTCATTAAAACTAACATCGGTAAGGTATGGCTTTGCCAAATCCTTACGGTAGCCTCCAAGTTCTTCCCGGTACGAACGAACAGTGTCGTATCCCAGTTTCTCTGCTTCAAGTATTTTTAGTTTGAATTTGATGTATAAATCGAGGTATTCTTCCGGCGACTTCAGTTCTTTTTTGTCTAAGATATTCGTGTTGTTTTTTCGGTAATTGGCTTCAAATTCTTCTTTGCTCACCTTTTCAGTACCGATGGTTACAACAGTTTCACTCTTCTTTTGCGCTGAAAGAGTCAATGAAAGTAATAGTACTATTGTGAATACTCCAAGTTCCAGGCTCCAAACCCGATAATGTCGGATCGCGGGTTGTGGGTTGACCCTTCGACATGCTTCCTTCGGCACGCTTTGCTGCTCAGGAAACACGCTGCTTAGGGAGCGGATCTTCGGACTCCGGACTCCGGTCTTCTGACTTCTGATTTGCACAAACATGCTGCCTTCGACTGCTTCGCGCTCAGGCAGCAGCACTTCAATCTTCGGACTCCGGACTCCGGTCTCCGGTCTTCTGACTTCTGACTTCCTAAACATCTATCTGGAACTGTAATTAGGTGATTCACTGGTGATACTCACATCGTGCGGATGGCTTTCCTGCATTCCGGAGTTGGTAATTCGTATGAATTTGGCATGTTGAAGTGTCTCAATATTTTGGGCGCCGCAATAGCCCATTCCAGCCCTGATCCCACCGGTAAGCTGATGAAGTACTTCGTCGAGCGAGCCTTTGTAAGGAACACGGGCAACGATTCCTTCAGGAACCAGTTTTTTTATGTCGTCTTCCATGTCCTGAAAGTAACGGTCTTTCGAGCCTGTTTGCATGGCTTCAACCGAACCCATTCCGCGGTAGGTTTTGAATTTGCGTCCCTGAAACAGGATAGTGTCGCCTGGCGATTCGTCAACTCCGGCAAAAAGCGATCCGGCCATGATGGAATGAGCGCCTGCTGCCAAAGCTTTCACAATGTCGCCCGAATAACGGATGCCGCCATCGGCAATTACCGGGACACCACTTTTTTTGATGGCCTTACTGACATTGTAAATTGCAGAAAGCTGTGGAATTCCCACTCCGGCAATGACTCGTGTGGTGCAAATTGATCCCGGACCAATTCCGACTTTTACGGCATCGGCACCGGCCAAAACCAAATCTGATGCGGCTTCTGGAGTGGCAATGTTTCCTGCCACAAAATCAATTTCAGGATATTTATTTTTTGCTTTTTTTAGCATATCCAAAACATACTTCGAATGTCCGTGAGCCGTGTCAATCACGATGGCATCAACCTGAGCCAAAACCAGTTCGTCAATACGATCCATGGTGTCGCTGGCAATTCCAACTGCCGCAGCCACACGTAGGCGACCTTTTTGATCTTTCGAAGCCAATGGCTTGTCTTTCGCTTTGGTAATGTCTTTATAGGTGATCAGAGCTAGTAGTTTATTGTTGGCATCAACCACCGGAAGTTTTTCGATTTTGTATTTCTGAAGTATTTCTGAAGCCAATTCGAGTGACGTGGAAATGTCAGTAGTTATCAGGTTTTCTTTAGTCATTACCTGAGAAACCAGTTTGTTCATGTCGTGTTCGAAACGAAGGTCTCGGTTGGTTACAATGCCAACTAAACAGCCTTTGTCGTCAATAACCGGAATGCCACCAATCTTAAAAGTTTTCATCAGTCCAATGGCATCGCGAACCGTTTTTTCTTTCGAGATCGTAACCGGATCGTAAATCATGCCGTTTTCGGCTCGCTTAACGCTGGCAACCTGTTTGGCCTGCTCAGTAATGCTCATGTTTTTATGAATCACACCAATGCCACCACCCCTGGCAATGGCAATGGCCATCAGAGAGTCAGTTACCGTATCCATGGCCGCTGTCACAATTGGTGTATGTAGCCTGATGTTACGGGTAAACCATGATGATAGCTCAACCTCACGCGGTAAAACTTCTGAATAAGAGGGTATTAGTAATACATCATCAAAAGTTAAACCTTCGGATACAACTTTATCGGCGAAAAACGACATTTATGTGTATTTTTATGTTTTGGTTAAAGAACAAAACTACGAAAAAAACATGTACAAATGTCCTGATTTTTTTGGCGGTATCCAGCCTATAAACTTTAATGTATCTTAAAATTTGTTAAGCAGAATTGAGCCAATTCACACAAATATTAACCAAGTATTGGGGCTATGCCGCATTTAGGCCATTGCAGGAAGAGATCATCCAATCAGTTGATCAAGGGAGAGATACGCTTGGCTTAATGCCTACCGGTGGTGGTAAATCGATTACTTATCAGGTGTACTCGCTTTCGAAGCCGGGTATCTGTTTAGTGATAACTCCACTTATCGCCCTTATGAAAGATCAGGTTGAAAATCTGAATCAGCGTGGAATTAAAGCATTGGCGATTTATTCAGGAATGACTGCCCAGGAAATTAAGATTGCCATGGATCATGCAGCTTGGGGTGATTATAAGTTTTTGTATCTGTCACCCGAACGTATTGCCACGGAGCGTTTTCGTGAGCGTATTAACCAATTGGATGTGAATCTGATTGCTGTGGATGAGGCACATTGCATTTCGCAATGGGGATACGATTTTCGCCCATCATATCTTCGGATTGCCGAATTACGTGATTTGTTGCCCGATGTTTCGGTTTTGGCTGTTACAGCAACCGCAACGGAAAAGGTGATCGATGATATTCAGGATCAACTGAAATTCAGGAAGAAAAATGTTCTCCGAACCAGCTATTATAGAAGTAATTTGGTTTATCTGGTCAGGAACGAAGAAGATAAAGTGAATTACTTGGTAAAGGCCGTCCAAAAAGCAAAAGGCACCGGAATTGTGTATGTGAAAAGCCGTAAACTGACGCGCGAAATCAGTGATTTGTTGCGGAAAAACGAAGTCTCTGCCGATTATTACCATGCCGGTTTGCCCTCCAAAATCAGGTCGGCCAAACAGGAAGCATGGAAAAGTGGAAAGAGCCGGGTAATTGTTTCGACCAACGCGTTTGGAATGGGCATTGACAAGGCCGATGTGCGCTTTGTGATTCATTTGGAAGCGACAGATTCGGTGGAAGCTTATTTTCAGGAAGCGGGTAGGGCAGGGCGCGACGGAAAACCGGCCTGGTCGGTTTTGCTGTACAACAACAGCGATAAAGTGAAGTTGGAGCGAAATGTTGTGAAAGTTTTCCCTGAACCTGATGTTATTAAGCGCATTTATGAGGCGATCTGCAATTTTTACCAATTGGCGGTTGGTTTCGGAAAAGACCAGTCGTTCGAGTTTAGCATGGGTGCTTTCGCATCAAGCTTTTCGTTTCAAATTACCGCAGTTTACAATAGCCTGAAAATTCTTCAGCGCGAAGGTTACCTTGAATTGACCGACGAACTGGACAATCCGTCGAAAGTATATTTTCAGGTTGACCGTGATGATTTGTATAAGTTTCAGGTGGCCAATGCCGAGTTCGACGGGTTTATTAAATTGATGCTGCGTTCGTACACCGGATTGTTTACCAATTACGTTTCGATTGATGAAGAACTGATGGCCAAGCGCGCCAATGTTAGTCCCGATCTGGTTTATCAGTTTCTAACCAGGTTGAGAACCATGCGTGTAATCGACTATATTCCGCAGAAGAAAACGCCGTTCATCATTTTTGTGAAGGAACGAATCGACCTCGACCGGCTAAAAATCAGCAAGGAAAATTACGAAGACCGCAAGCGCGATTACATCCGGCGAATTGATGCCGTGGTTCATTACGCGTCGTCGGGGCACAAATGCCGCAGCCAATTGTTGCTTCAGTATTTTGGAGAACCCGAATCTGTTCGCTGTGGAAAATGCGATGTGTGTATGGAACGAAACGAGCTGAATGTGAGTAAATACGAGTTCGATACGTTGTGTGAGCAGATCAAAAAAGCACTGCTAGAACCTTGTTTTTACGAAAAACTGTTGGCTAAAATTGAAGGAAAACCTGACAATGTGGTTAAAGTGGTGCGATGGCTTCTGGAAAATGAAAAGATCGTTTACCGGGTTGATAACCGGATGGAGTGGCGGAAATGATTTGTGATTATTCAGTCGCAGTTAATATAGCAATTAAGCGAGTTGCTTCATATGGGTTTTGATTATTTTTGATTGCAGTATCAATGATTGATCTGATTACGGCATAGCAGTCAGATCCTTCTGCTG
>JBBQXI010000027.1:0-18635 GCA_038209805.1 Bacteroidales bacterium
GGAAGTTTTAATTGAAGTTTTCCAGCCTAGTTTTTATTAAAATTTGATGCTGTTTAATTTTAAATTTATTTTACATGAAAAAAATCGCGTTATTGCTTGCATTCTTTGCAATTGGTTTGCAGGTCCTCATGGCCCAAACCAAGGAGATCTCAGGCACTGTAACCTCCGCCGATGATGGAGGTGCAATCCCTGGAGTATCTGTTTCTGTGAAAGGAACAACATTAGGAACCATCACTGATATGGATGGTGTGTTCAGACTAAAAATTCCTCAAGATGCCAAAACTCTGCTTTTTACCTTTGTGGGTATGGCTTCACAAGAGGTTGCTATCGGCAACCAATCAAAAATCAACGTTAAGTTGGCTTCAGAAAACATTTCTGTTGATGAGGTGGTCGTTACTGCATTAGGTATTTCCCGTGATAAAAAATCATTAGGGTATTCTAGTCAGAATGTAAAAGAAGACCAAATTTCCACAGTTAAGTCGAGCAACTTCATGAACTCTCTTTCCGGAAAAGTTGCCGGTGTTCAAATTAAGAAGAGTAATAACATGGGGGGATCGACCAACGTTGTTATGCGTGGAAATAAATCTCTTACAAATAGCAACCAGGTACTTTATGTTGTTGACGGTGTTCCGATTAATAATGAAATCGGAAGTTACTCGAGCCAGAGTACTGGTGCAACCGGATATGACTATGGTAATGCCGCTTCTGACGTTAACCCCGACGACATTGAATCGATTAACGTATTAAAAGGCTCTGCTGCTACAGCTCTTTACGGCTCGCGTGCCTCTGGTGGTGTAATCATGATTACTACCAAAAAAGGTACTGTTGGTAAAAAAGGTATTGGCGTTACTGTTAACACCAATATTGCATTCCGTAGCATTGACAAATCTACCTTCCCAACCTATCAGAATCAGTATGGCGCTGGTTATGGAAATTTTTATGGTCCTAACGGAGATGGTTGGTTCGAAAGACATGATGCTAATGGCGTAACCCAAAAGGACGATACAAAAAACTTCGATTGGGTTCCTACAACTGAAGATGGATCATACGGAGCAAAGTTTGATGGACACCCCGTTTACGGATGGTATTCAGTTGATCCTGAATCACCATGGTATAAGCAAACCAAACCTTGGGAGGCTGCTAAAAATGGTCCTATCACTTTCTTCGAAAAACCAGTAACTTATACCAATACCGTATCGATTGACAATGCTACTGATAATAGTACCATGAGGATGTCATACACCAATTTCAAAACATCTGATTTGTTGCCAAACAGCGACTTGCATAAGGATAACTTCTTAGTGAATGGCTCGTGGAATGTCACAAAAAAACTGACAGCTACTGCAACCGCAAATTTCACTCGCCAGGCAGCCACAGGACGTCCATCAACCGGATATAGCGACAATATTGTTTCAAACATGCGTCAGTGGTATGAAACCAATATGGATTTTGCTGACCAGAAATTGGCTTATTTCACAACTAAGAGAAATTTGACATGGAACTACAACTCAGCACTCAATTACCCAATTTATACTGACAACCCATACTGGCAACGTTACGAAAACTACGAAAACGACAGTAGAAACCGTATTGTAGGTAATATGGCCTTGAATTATAAAATTACCAGCTGGTTAGACGCTTATGCCCGCGTTTCGGTTGACGATTATGCTGAAAAACAGGAAGAAAGAAGAGCTGTAGGTAGTATCGCTACAAATTTTGGTGTTAGCCGTACGAACCAACAATCTGGTTACATGAGAAGGGAAATTACCTTCAGCGAGTACAACTATGATTTCATGTTGAAATTCAATAAAGCTTTGAATGAAGATTTCAACCTGAGTGGAATATTAGGTGCAACTGAACGTAGAACAAACTTATCAAGATTAACAAGTTCAACCAACGGAGGTCTATCAGTAGCTGGTATCTATTCATTGCAGAATAGCGTAAGCGCCCTTCCTTTCCCTGTTGAGACTGAATCAAAAATTGGAGTTCGCGGACTTTATGCAAGTGTATCTCTAGGTTATAAAAATATGTTATTCCTCGATGGAACTTTCAGACAAGATCATGCCTCTACGCTTCCTGTTGGAAAAAGTACTTATTATTACCCATCAGTTACGGGAGCTTTTGTTTTCTCAGAAGTGCTTAAAGAAAATTGGCTATCGTTTGGTAAAGTTCGCTTGAACTATGCCATTGTTGGTAACCTTGCTGGGTTCGACCAATTACTTGACAAATATGGTGTAAATACACCTTTTGTTGGAGCTAGCTATTCATTACCTAGCACAAAAAACAATCCAGATCTTAAAAACGAAAGCACAAAATCACTTGAAGGTGGTCTTGAAATGTCGTTCCTGAACAAACGTGTTGGATTTGACCTTGCAGTGTACAAAACAAACTCAATGGATCAAATCATGCCTGTTACTTTAAGCCAGACAACAGGGTACAACTTCATGTATGTAAATGCAGGTGAAATTGAAAATAAAGGTATTGAGCTTACACTGAATGGTTCACCAGTAAGAAGCAAAAATTTCAATTGGGACATTAATGTAAACTTTGCCACAAACAGAAATAAAGTTGTTTCTCTTTATCCGGGAATCGACAACCTTCAGTTAGGTTCGTTCCAGGGTGGTGTTACTTTAAATGCAACTGTAGGTCAACCTTACGGTGTATTAAAAGGAAAAGATTACACATATGATGCCAATGGCAACGTAATCATCAGCGCATCGACCGGTTTACCAGTTAAAACGGCTACTGCAACCAGCAACTTGGGAAATGTGAATCCAAAATGGACCGGAGGTATCACAAATACCTTTAGTTATAAAGGTGTTTCTTTCAGCTTCCTGATTGATATGCAAAAAGGTGGTAGTATTTACTCTTTGGATATGTATTATGGTCTTTATACAGGTCTTTATCCTGAAACAGCTTTCACCAACGATTTAGGAAATCCTGTTCGTGATCCACTCGTTGGAAGTGCAGCAGCCGGTTATGGTGCAAAAAGCGGTGGTTACCTTATCGAAGGTGTAAATGTTGCGAACGGTGTCAGCACTCCAAACAAAACCCGTGTTGATGCATCAACTTCTGATTTTGCTTTTGGTACAGCAGCCCGTCCTCACAGAGACTTTGTATATGATGCTTCATTCATCAAACTGAGAGAAGTTTCCCTTTCATACAATATCCCAGCTGCTCTTCTTACCAAATTACTCGTAAAAGGCGCTACTATAAGTTTTGTTGGATCGAACCTTTGGATCATTCATAAAAACCTACCATATGCCGATCCTGAAGCAGGTCTTTCAGCAGGTAATATTCAGGGATATTCCGTAGGATCACTGCCTGGCACACGCGACTTTGGTTTCAACCTCAAATTCAACTTCTAATCTTCGAAAAATGAAAAAGATACTTATAATTTTAATGGTCTTTTTGATGGCATTTAGTGCCTGTCAGAAGCTTGAGGACCTCAATAAAAATACAAAAGATTTTACAGCTGTTCCTGGAACAGGAATTTATAACGGTTCTATCCGGAGTCTTTTGAATCAGATGTATACGTTCAACGTAAACAACAACAATACGCAGTTGTATATGCAGTACTTTGCTGAAACCACTTATCCCGACGAAAGCCGTTATGATATGGTTACACGTCCTGTTCCAGCCAATCATATGAACGCTCTTTACCGGACTGTTTTAATGAACTTTAAAGATGCCTCAACTGTACTTACCGCTGCGCCACTTGCAGGTATGGATGCAAAACAAAGAAACAACCAACTTGCGATTATCGAAATCATGGCTGTTTATACCTGGAGTAACCTGGTTGAAACCTTTGGTGACATGCCATATAGCGAAGCGTTGGATTTTAGTAAACCATCACCAAAATACGACGATGCCTTTACAATCTACAAAGCCCTTGTAACCCGACTTGATGCAGCTCTTGCTTCTATGGATCCAGCTTTTGGAGGAATGGGTGCAGGTTATGACAACATCTATGGTGGCGGAGTAGCCGGTACTGCTAAATGGATTCGCTTTGCCAATACTTTGAAAATGAGAATGGGTCTCGTTCTTGCGGATAAAGATCCTGCTCTTTCAAAAACGATTGTTGATGCTGCTGAGCCAAAAGCATTTATTGCAGGCGACAAATGTGCATTGACTTATCTTTCTGCTTCACCAAACCAAAATCCGGTTTATACTGAAGTGGTAGTTAGTGGTCGATTCGACTTTGTTGTGACTACCAGCATTACTGATCCAATGAATGCATTGAATGACCCACGACGTGACTATTATTTGTGGACAAAAATTGAAGGCGCATACAAAGGCGGCGCTCAGGGTATGCCAAATTCATATGCCTCATTTACCCACATTGATAATTCATTGTTAACTCCTACGCGAGAAGTTATTGTTATGGATTATGCTGAAGCTGAATTTTTAAGAGCTGAAGCTGCTGCACGTGGTAGTTATGCTGTTACAGATGCTGCAACTCATTATAGTAACGCAATTAAAGCTTCAATCACCTCTTGGGGTGGTACTGCTGCTCAGGCCGATACTTATCTTGCTCAACCAGCAGTTGCTTATGCTACTGCCACTGGTACATGGCAACAAAAAATCGGAGAACAAGCCTATTATGCCTATTATATGCGCGGATTTACTTCATGGTTAACATGGAGAAGATTAGATTACCCACGATTAAAAGCAGCTTCAAAACACGTTGCTGAAGTTAATGGTATGCCATTGCGTTATTCATATCCAGTTTCGGAACAGACTTTGAATGGTGCAAACTATAAGGCTGCTGCTGCTGCTATTGGTGGTGATAATGCACTGACTAAATTATTCTGGGACAAAGCAAGTTATGATACTTTAAACTAAAATACTTTTAGAAAAGTTATAGTCAAAAAATTAAGTTAAAGACCGTCGCAATTCAATTTGCGACGGTCTTTTTTATTTTAGTGCTTCTTATTCTGATTTTCTTTAAATCCTAAATACAAATTCTATGGAATTTATCTGCATGAATTATAATCATAATTTTTGGAATCCTTTGGTAAATAAAAACGCAACTTCAATCTGAGCAAAAATACTCTTTATTATATTTTATAGGATATTCGTCATTTTTTCTTCAATATGTATGATCTAAATTAACATTTTTTTACATTTATACATTAATTTAATTTAAAGTTCAAATAGTCAAAAGGTTCGATTCCATTATCGATTGATAATGAGGCTTTAGAAACAACTCTGAGCCACAAAGTAATTTTAATTGAAGCTGTTTAATTTAAAATAATTTTCTATGAAAAAAATCGCGTTATTACTTGCATTTTTTGCATTTGGATTGCAGGTCCTCATGGCCCAGACCAAGGAGGTCTCGGGCAAAGTGTCCTCTGCCGAAGATGGAGGTGCTATCCCCGGAGTATCTGTTTCGGTAAAAGGAACAACAATTGGAACTGTCACCGATATGGATGGCGTGTTCAGACTTAAAGTGCCTCAAGATGCCAAAACTCTTGTTCTTTCTTTTGTGGGGATGACCTCTCAGGAGATTGATCTTGGTAATCAATCTAAGATCAATGTTAAGATGGTTTCTGAAAACATCTCAGTTGATGAAGTTGTCGTCACTGCTATGGGTATTTCCAAAGAGAAAAAAGCTTTAGGGTATGCTGTTGAAAATGTAGGTGGACAGGAATTAACTCAAGCAGCTAATACCAATCTTGGAACTGCCATTCAAGGTAAAGTCTCAGGTATCGAAGTCTCATCATCATCAGGTATGCCAGGTGCTTCAACAAAAATTCAAATTCGTGGAGCCCGCTCATTTACAGGCAACAATGCTCCGCTTTATATTGTTGATGGAACACCTATCTCTTCTACCCCTGATGTTGGCACAGGAAATTCAGTAACCGGAACCGATTATGCCGACAGAGCGTTAGATATTGACCCTAGCGATATTGAAAGTATCAATATCTTAAAAGGACAGGCTGCTTCTGCTTTATACGGAATGAGAGCTTCAAATGGTGTAGTTGTTATTACAACGAAAAGCGGTAAAGGTGCAGGCAAAGGAAAGCCTCAGCTTTCATTTACAACAAATTTTGCCTTTGATGTAATATCAATAATGCCTGAATTCCAGAATGAATTTGCTCAGGGAACTGCTGGATCATATAGCCCTTCAGCTTCAAGCAGCTGGGGTCCTAAAATTGCTGAACTTGCAAACGATGCAAAATACGGTGGAAATACAACGAATTCAAATACGACCCGAGATGGAATGAAGCAAGGCATGTACTATGTTCCACAGAGAGCTAAAGCGGGTCTCGATCCATGGGTTGTCCCTGCGGTTTACGACAATGCAAAAGAATTTTTCGACACCGGTTTAACTCAAAGTAACGCATTTAACATTGCTCAAGGATTTGACAAAGGTAATTTCTCATTGTCATTGGGAAATACAATGTCAAACGGAATAGTACCTTCTACCGGCCTTGACCGTTATAATGCAAAGATGTCGGCAGAAGCCCAATTAAGCAAAAGCTGGAAAATGGGTTTTTCAGGCAACTTCGTTACTTCTAAACTTACCAAACAAAGTTCTGCAAACAATGGTATTGTTGCAACTGTTTATCCCGCTCCACCAAGTTACGATCTGGCCGGAATACCTTCGTATGTTAAAGGAGACCCTTACACGCAGAATACTTATCGTTCAACTTCTGGATTTGATGCCGCATATTGGGCAATCGACAATAATAAATTCACCGAACGATCTCAACGTTTCTTTGGAAACGTTTATGCTGAGTACAATACCAATTTCAATACTGAAAATCAAAAATTGGTTGTAAAATACCAATTGGGCGATGACGCATACGCAACCAACTACAGTGATATTTGGGGGTATGGTCATTCCAATGCAAAAGGTGAAGCTGACCAATACAATTATACTATTAATGAGATGAACTCATTATTTACAGCTGCTTACAACTGGAAAGTAAACCAAGATCTTGTATTTGATGCAGTATTGGGTAATGAGTGGGTAGAGTACGGCAGAAAGTATACCGAAGGTTATGGTAAAGACTTTAACTTCTCTGGTTGGAACCACATTGACAATGCTTCAGTTTATCAAGCATCTGATTCATACCGCACAGAACGTACCGTTGGGGTATTCGGTAACTTGGCTCTAGCTTATAAAAGCATGCTTTATTTGAATGCTACTGGTCGTAACGACATCGTTTCAACAATGCCTCGTGACAACCGTTCATTCTTTTATCCTTCAGTATCATTAGGTTGGATATTCACCGAATTAGAACCACTTAAAAATGAAATTCTGACTTACGGAAAACTTCGTTCTTCTTATGCTGAAGTTGGACAGGCTGGAAATTATTATAACAGTTATTTCAGTACACCTGCCTACGGTGGCGGTTTCTCTTCGGGCACACCAATTCTTTACCCAATTAATGGTGTTGTAGCATATACTCCATATTCTACGGTTTACGACCCAAATTTAAAACCTCAAAATACAGTATCTTATGAATTTGGAGCTGATCTTACGTTCTTTAAAGGTATAATAAACTTTAGTTATACCTATTCAAGACAAAATGTTAAAGATCAGATTTTCTCTGTGCCTTTGGCTAGTTCAACAGGTTCTTCAAGTCTGGTTACCAATGGTGGTTCTATTCACACAAATTCTCATGAAATAACTTTAGGTGTTAATCCAATCAAAACAAAGAACTTTAAATGGGATTTTGCATTTAATTTTTCAAAAATCGACAACTATGTGGATAAGCTGGCACCTGGTGTAAACAGTATTTTCCTTGGAGGTTTTACTGAACCACAAGTAAGGGCTGGTATTGGCGATAAATTCCCAGTAATATATGGTGTAAGCTATCTACGCAACGATGCCGGACAGATTGTAGTTGATGCTGACGGTATGCCACAGTCTGGTGAAGAAAAGGTGATTGGTACTGTATCTCCTGACTTTAGACTAGGATTCAATACTTCATTTACTGTTTTCAAATTCCGTCTTTCTGCCTTATTCGACTGGAAAAACGGAGGCCAAATGTATAGCGGAACTGCTGGATTGCTTGACTATTACGGAAAAAGCAAACGTTCAGGTGAATATCGCAAATCAGATTCGTTCTTGTTTGAAAAACCTGCTGTTAAGGTGACCGGAACAGATAGTAACGGAAATCCAACCTATGCAACAAATGACATTAAGATTAGCGGAGCAGATGCACAGACGTATTTTTCTAATTTAAATAATATATCTGAATCGATGATTTATGATAATTCATTTGTGAAAATGCGTGAAATATCACTTAATTATCCTCTATTAGACAAAAGTGGACTTAAGGTAAATATTAATGTTTTTGCCAGAAATATTATTGTTTGGTCGAAAATGAAAGGTCTTGATCCAGAATCAACACAAGGAAATACAAATATGAGTGGCGCTTTTGAACGCTTCTCTCTTCCCGGAGCAGCAAGCTATGGATTTGGCTTAAATTTAAATTTCTAAAATAGTCTGAAAAATGAAAAAGTATATCAATATAACCAAAGGATTCCTTGCTACATTAGCTTTATCTGCACTTGTGATCTCATGTTCAGAAGATGCAATGGATAGTGTTAACAAGGATTTAAATCACACACAAGATGCACCGGCAAAGTTCATTATTGCCGATGTAATAACCGCTACAGCCTTTAGTAACGTTGGTGGTGATATTAATACCTACACCTCAGCTTACGTTGAACATGAAGTAGGTACTGATAACCAGTTATACCGTGCGGAACACCGTCAGGGTGAGCCTTCAGCGTCCTCTACCTTTAATAATGTTTGGGGTGGTCTTTACGGGACATTAAAAAATGCCCGTTTAGTCATTGAAAAATGTTCTACAGGTGGTAGTCAGGAAGGAAATCAGATTACAAAAGGGGTTGCTGAAGTGTTAGCAGCTTATAATTCAGGAATAATTGCTGATATGTTTGGAAATGCACCGTGGAGTCAAGCTGCACTTCCTTCAAAAACGGGAGCTCCTGTCTATATGAATCCTAAAATCGATACTCAGGAAGAGATTTATGCTGGCATCATGAAATATCTGGATGATGCAATTACCGATCTACAAGGGACTGATGCCCATGCAACCGGACCTCTTGGAACCTACGATTTGCTATATGGTGGAAATAAAGCCAAATGGTTAAAATTTGCATATGGATTAAAAGCACGTTATACAATGCATCTTTTAAAGAAATCAGCCAATGTTGCTACCACGCTGCAAACGGTAATTGACTGTGCAGATAAATCTTTTAAATCTGCTGACGAACAAGCTGCTTTTGCCATCTATGATGCATCTAACCTTAATCCTACATTCGATTTCCAATGGAGTCGTGATGGTTTAGCTGCAAGTGAGAGTATGTCTCAAAAGCTTATAGAACGCAATGACCCTCGCTTGCGTCGGGTATTTGTTGGTGCTGATTGGACTCAGGTAACCGGAGCTGATGATGAGAACTTTTATATGGCTCCTAATGGTGAAAACGAACAGGTTAAATACACATATAATACATCCGTCTTTGTATTTTCACAGACTGCACCTACTTTAATGATGAGCTACCATGAAGTTATGTTCCTGAAAGCCGAAGCTCTTTGTCGTCTTAACAAAGCAACTGAAGCAGAAGCTGTATTGGAAAGTGCCGTTGTAGCTGCTATCGCAAATACTGAAAATAGTATAGCGGCTGCTATAAATGCGCCATCAGTTAATAGTTATGGTGGTCTTTCTGAAACATCTGATGCTATTTCAGAAACCGAAGCTATGACCTATTTTGAAACTGATGTCAAACCTCTTTTTACAGCCAATCCGCTAAAAGAAACAATGAATCAGAAATATCTTGCATTCTTTGGAGCTTCAGGCGAATCTACCGAGTGTTACAATGATATTCGCAGACTTAAAGGATTAGGTGAGAACTTGATAAAATTAAATAATCCAAACCAGTTTCCGCTTCGCTGCCCATATGGTAACGATGACACAACAACTAACCCAGAAGTTAAAACCGCTTACGGAACAGGTCAGTATGTTTATACAGAACCTGTGTGGTGGGCTGGTGGTACCAGATAATTGATTTAGAAATTGCATAAAAAAAACGGCCGACTTTAAAACAAGTCGGCCGTTTTTTTTATTGATTTGCCAGCAAAATCATTGCTGCTCTGAAACAATTAACCGATCGCCCAAATGATTTTTCGATCAATTCTTCTGGATAGCAGCATTAAACCTAAACCCTATTCCATGGAGGTTAAGTATTTTGATGTTTTCGTCGCTGCTTAAATATTTCCGTAATCTGGAAATAAAAACGTCCAAACTTCGTCCCAGATAATAATCATCGGATCCCCAAACTTGTATTAAAATATCTGAACGACTCAATACCTTATTTGGGTTATCGCAGAAATAACGCAAGAGTTCGGCTTCTTTGTATGTTAACGTTTTGCGTTCCCCTTTGTAATCCAAATTTAAGCTATCGAAGTAAAAATTGAAACGTCCTACTTTGTAATAATTCTGATCATTACTCGCCTCTCCAACACTTAGACTTCGTTTCAGAAAAACTCGTATTTTAAGAAGTAACTCTTCCATGCTGAAAGGCTTGGTCATATAATCATCACCGCCGATCGTTAGGCCGTTAATCCGATCTTCAGTCATCGAACGTGCGGTTAAGAATATGATTGGAACATGATCATCAATCTCCCTGATTTCCTTGGCCAGGGTAAAACCATCCTTCTTGGGCAGCATTACATCCAGAAGACACAGGCTAAATTTATCCGATTTAAAAAAAACCATAGCCGATTCACCATCCTCTGCCGAAGTCACCACATAACCGCTCTGCTCCAAATTATCTTTGATAATAAAGTTAAGAGTTTGGTCGTCCTCAACCAGTAATATTTTTTCACCCTGATAGATCATTTTGTTGATTTCTTAGTTTCAACAATAAAAGTACTTCCTTTCCTCGAATTTTCGATTACTTTTATTCGCCAACTATGCCTCTGTACAATTTTTTTCACATAATCTAGTCCCAGTCCAAACCCTTTAACATCGTGAACATTACCTGTGGGCACACGGTAAAACCGGTTGAAAATTTTTTTTCGATCCTTTGCAGGAATGCCAATTCCGTTATCTTCAAATAAAATAAAATAGTGGTGTAAATCTTCATTTATCTTGATAACGATTTCCGGAGTAACAGAGCAGTATTTAATAGCATTGTCGAGTATATTAAATATGAGATTCGAAAAATGAAGTTTGTCGGCTTGAATAAAAGCATTTTCAATTGCAGACTCGAGTGTTACGCTATAAATACGGCCATTCTGACTGTTCTTAAATTCTAAAATTGATTCAGAAATAAAGGTATTCAACTCGATTTGTTCCAGGTTTAATTGAAGTTTTGTTTTTTCAATAGTCGCCATTTGAAGCAGTTTTTCGACATGATCAGCAAGTCGTTTATTCTGATGTCCAACAATCTTCACATATTCGGCCAACCGCTCTGGCTGTTCACAAATTTTAGGATTTGATAAAACCTTTGCCGCCAAATCAATCGAAGCGATAGGAGTTTTAAATTCATGGGTCAGATTGTTAATGAAATTTTTCTGTATCTCGCTTAATTGTTTTTGCTTAATAATCACATACAGTGCATAGCCAAAGAAGATTACAACAAAAAATAAAATCCCGTTAAAAAAATACCAGGTCAATAATCTTGAACTGTAAAACTGCGACCGATCTGGGAAATGCACCCCAAAATAATAGGTGAATTTTTCACACGTCGGTAAATTGCAAGCATTCTTTTTCCTCTCCACTTTTGCCTTGACTTTATTGTATTGCTTATCATACATGATTTCCTCCATACTGCAAGAAGCAGAATCACAGTTCTTCTCATCTTTAATTTTGGGTGGAATTGAATCGTATTTGACCACATCTCCATGAACCATTTTTCCTGAATTACAATCATAAATTGCAAATTCATAGGTCACGTTTAAATTTCGTTTTTTAAATTCAGTCTTCAAAAAGTGTTCAAGCAGGTTTGAGTCGATCACGTTATTGACGTTTACCACATAATAATTGTTCGAAATTTGCTCGACCTGACATCCATCATTCGGCTTCACCTCATGGTGAAATAGCTTTGCATTGTAATCATTAATCTGACTGGCCACACTCCTTAATGCACTGGTTGTTAGCTGATGAAATTGTTTTTCGTTGAGATCATACGAATTTTTCAGAAAGAAAAACTGGATCAACAGAATTCCTACCACCGAAATAGTAGCCATAATAATAACAAACCCAATTGAATTCCTTTTCATTTTTAAATTCTTGTATCTGATTGACCATGCGAAACTACTCAAAAAATGTATCTGATTTATTCATTAACATCTCATTAACAAAAGTTTGATTGTCATTAACATGAATTGAAAGAAAGGTTTTTTAGATTTGTTCTTGTTGCAGAACAAGATATAAAAATTGAATTTTATCTTTGATCTATCTTTTTTAGAATCTCATCAAAATTTAAAATAATACTTATGAAAATTTATCTTTCGCTATTATTGGCTTTGCTACTTTGTTTGCCACTTGCAAATCAGGCTCAGTCGGCTAAATCAAGAATTGCATTTGAAAAATTACAACACAATTTTGGTACATTTAAAGAAGAACTCGGTGTACAAACCGTTGCTTTTAATTTTAAAAACGACGGAGCAGTTCCTTTAATACTTAACAATGTACAAGCGTCGTGTGGTTGTACGACCCCCGAATGGACCCGTGAACCTGTTGCTCCCGGAGCAAAGGGAATAATTAAAGTTAGCTATGACCCAAGGAACCGCCCTGGCGTTTTTAACAAAACCATTAGGGTAAGCTCAAATGCCGAAAACGCTGACGTTGTGCTGTCAATACAAGGAGAGGTTACTCCACGTGCCAGAACCATTGAAGAAGACTACCCCAATGAAATAGGCCCTCTTCGAGCTAAAACAAATCACGTTGCATTTGCTACAATCAAAGAAAATCAAGTTAAAAAAGATAGCGTAGAAATCATCAACAACACAGATCAACCCGTTCAGCTGAGCTTTAAAACTCCTCCTCCACACTTAAGCGCTGTTATTAAACCGGCAAAACTTGCCCCAAAACAAAAGGGTTATATTGTAGTGACATTTGATGCATCAAAAATTAAAGCATATGGTTTTGTAATGCACCGAATTTACCTAAATATCGATGGACAAGATGACTATCGTAATTCAATTGCAGTAAGCGCAACTTTGGAAGAAGATTTTTCAAAATTATCGGATGAAGATTTAAAGAATGCTCCAGTTGTAACTTATGATCTGGAATCGTTTGATTTTGGAGACATTAAGCCAGCTACAAAAAATGAACATACCTTTAGTTTAAAAAATACAGGTAAAAAAGATTTAATTATTCGTGATGTAAAAAGCTCATGTGGCTGTACTGCCGTTTCGCCTTCAAAGAACACAGTTTCGGCAGGTGAAAGCGTTCCGTTGAAAGTTGTATTTGATTCAACCGGAAAAAGTGGACGTCAAAATAAAACCATTACAGTAATTACCAACGATCCAAAAAATCCGACTACAGTGCTACGAATTTCAAGTAATATTGTAGGCCAGTAATCTTCAAAATATTTAACTGAAGCCGGTTCAAATTTTTGAATCGGCTTTTTTTAACCACATTCCGAAAGATTTCAATTCATCTATAACTGAAATTCTTCGTTGATCGTTACATTCGCATAAAATTATTGAACATGATTGGAGATCAACCTCATCATCATATCGAGAATGAACCAGAGTTCTCTGGGCTAAATGTAAATCAAGGGATTGAACCGTTACCTTCGGTAAGCGAGGATTCGGTCAAACGATTTTTAAGAAATAAGAAAAAGCGCTCATTATCCATACAGCAATATGTTGATGGCATCCTGAATGGTGATATCACCACATTAAGTCAGGCTGTTACTCTGGTCGAAAGTTCGAGACCCGAACATCAGGAGATTGCTCAGGAAATTATCGTAAAATGTTTGCCTTTCTCCGGAAATTCAGTGCGCATTGGCATTACCGGAGTTCCCGGTGTCGGTAAAAGTACATTTATTGAAGCAATGGGCAAACAAATTACTTCGCAAGGAAAAAAACTGGCAGTACTGGCCATTGATCCGAGTAGCGAGAGAACCAAAGGAAGCATACTTGGTGATAAAACACGCATGGAAGACCTCTCCATTGATCCAAATGCCTATATCCGTCCTTCCCCATCAGCCGGATCGCTTGGCGGAGTGGCCAGAAAAACTCGCGAAACGATAATTTTATGCGAAGCCGCAGGCTTTAACCACATTTTTATTGAAACAGTTGGTGTTGGACAGAGTGAAACAGCTGTTCATTCGATGGTCGATTTTTTCCTGTTATTAATGCTTGCCGGAGCTGGCGACGAATTGCAGGGAATAAAAAGGGGTATTATGGAAATGGCTGATGCGATTACCATCAACAAAGCCGATGGAAACAACATTGAAAAAGCAGGATTAGCGCGAATTCAATATCAAAATGCATTGCATTTATTCCCGTCACCTGAATCTGGCTGGAATCCGAAAGTTTTGACCTGTTCGGCATACATGAAAACAGGGATCACCGAAATATGGGGAACTATTGATGAATATCTGACACATGTGAAAAAGAATAATTATTTTCAGCATCGAAGAAACGAACAATCTAAATTCTGGATGTATGAAACAATTAACGAACAGCTTCGGAATAATTTTTATCAGAACGAAGAAATCAAAACATTAATGGCTGACTCAGAAGAGAAAGTATTAAGAGAGGAAATCTCATCGTTTGTTGCTGCCAAAGAGTTACTCGATTTATACGATCAAATCAGGAAAAATATTTAACACACTCTAAATATCAGTTTAATGAGAAATGTATTAACAATTTTAGTATTTGCCCTGGCCGTTCTTTCGTGCCAGTCGGCAAAAGATCAGTATTCGATTAAAGGATCGATAAAGGGAGTTGAAACGGGTAAAGTCTATCTGCAAAAGCTTGTTGACGGAAAGCCTCAGAGCGTTGACACTGCCAATGTTGTTGGCGGCAAATTTACCTTTAAAGGTAAAATGGAAATGCCAGACATTCGATTTCTTCGTTTAAACGAGCAAGAATATTTTGCACAGTTCTTTCTCGATAATTCGACTATTACTGTTGTTGCAAACAAAGACAGTCTCCGTAACACTAAAATTACGGGCTCTCCAACACATGATGTATTCAACATTTACATTGCTGAGATGGAAAAATTGAGCAACGAAGTGAAAACTCTTCAGGATAAATACCAGAGCGCCATGTCGATGAATAACACCGAAGCTGCTGAAAAAGCTAAAATCGACTATCAGGCCATGATCGACAACAATAAGGTTTACACCAAAAACTTTGTGAAAGAACATTCAAACTCGATTGTCGCCGCTTATATAACTCTTTACCAGCTTGCCAATCAGATTGATGGTACTGAATTAGATTCAATAACCAGTAAATTTGCCCCTGAAATCAGCAAATCGGAATATGTAGTTAAATTAAACGAGATGGTTCAGGAACAAAAGAAGACTGCTATAGGAGCAGTAGCGCCTGATTTTACAATGAATGATGCAGACGGCAAACCAATTCAATTATCCTCACTGAAAGGGAAAATTGTATTGGTTGATTTTTGGGCTTCGTGGTGCGGACCATGCCGTCAGGAAAATCCAAACGTTGTGAAAATCTATCAGCAGTATCACAGCAAAGGCTTCGAAATACTTGGCGTTTCGCTTGACAAAACGAAAGAAGATTGGTTAAAAGCAATCAAAGACGATAACCTGACATGGCTTCATGTTTCAGACCTTCAATACTGGCAGAATGCAGCCGCCCGTTTATACGGTGTGAATGCTATTCCACAATCATTTTTGCTCGATAAAGACGGAAAAATTATCGGCAAGGGACTGAGAGGCGAAGAACTGGCAAAAAAACTATCCGAATTATTTCCAAACTAATATTCTCCGGAATAGATTATCTAACAGAAGAGCCGCCTAATGCGGCTTTTCTTGTTTCTGAAATAGTAAAAAACTCAAGAGTAATTCCAATATCCGGAGAACTTTTCATCGTTCAAAAGTGTTATTATGCTGTTTGATTTTAATCTAAAGAATCCATCATTTATGAGTTACGATTTAATAGTTATAGGTAGCGGTCCGGGCGGATATGTTGCTGCCATTAGAGCTGCCCAATTAGGTTTAAACGTAGGAGTTGTTGAAAAAGAAAATTTGGGCGGAATATGCCTTAACTGGGGTTGTATCCCAACAAAATCGCTTCTGAAAAGCGCTCAGGCATTGGAGTATGCCAAGCACGCCGCCGATTATGGCGTTTCAATTTCAGGCGAAATAAAACCCGATTTTACTGCTATGGTAAAGCGGAGCAGAGGTGTTGCAGAAGGAATGAGCAAAGGAATTCAGTTCCTTTTTACGAAAAATAAAATTGATGTGATTAACGGCTTTGGACGCTTAATCGATAAAAATACCGTTGAGGTGACTGATGAAACAGGAAGTCGTGCACTTCATCCGGCCAAAAACATCATTTTGGCAACTGGCGCTCGTTCGCGCGAATTGCCGAATCTGGAGCAAGACGGCGAAAAAATTATTGGTTATCGCGAGGCTATGACTTTACCTAAACAGCCAAAATCGATGGTAGTAGTTGGCTCGGGTGCCATAGGTAGTGAATTCGCATACTTTTATCAAAGTATTGGTACCGACGTTACCCTGATCGAATATTTGCCAAATGTTGTCCCTAACGAAGACGAAGAAGTCTCAAAAACACTGGAGCGTTCATTCAAGAAAATGAAAATGAAGGTTTTGACCAATGCCTCGGTTGAATCAGTTGATACTTCGGGCGAATTGTGCAAGGTTACCGTCAAAACTAAAAAAGGCGAAGAAATCATTGAAGCTGAGATTGTTTTATCGGCAGTTGGAATTGCACCAAACATTGAAAATATAGGGATTGAAGAACTTGGAATCGTGCTTGAAAAAGGGAAAGTTAAAGTAAACGAGTTCTGCCAAACCAACGTGGATACGGTTTTTGCGATTGGCGATATTATTCATGGACCAGCGCTGGCTCATGTCGCTTCTGCCGAGGGAATACTTTGTGTAGAAAAAATTGCAGGTTTAAATCCTTATCCGATTGACTATTCAAATATCCCAGGCTGCACTTACACCAATCCTGAAGTATCCTCACTCGGAATGACCGAACAAAAAGCACGGGAAGCCGGACATGAAATTAAAGTCGGTAAATTTCCGTTCACTGCCAGCGGAAAAGCAAGCGCATCGGGACAGAAAGAAGGTTTTGTAAAATTAATTTTTGATGCTAAATACGGCGAATTGCTGGGTGCGCACATGATTGGGGGAAATGTTACAGAGATGATCGCAGAACTGGTTGTTGCCAAAAAACTGGAAATAACCGGCCACGAACTCATCAAATCAATTCACCCCCACCCTACAATGTCTGAAGCTATTATGGAAGCTGCTGCTGCTGCTTATGATGAGGTTATTCATCTTTAATAAACTCAATCTATTCAGAAATTCAAAATCAGTTTTGAATTTTAAAACAAGACCCAACCTGTAACAAGTTGGGTCTTGTTTTATTCGAACAATAAAGTTCTTCAGTTGAATGTTCGTAATCGTTTGATTTTCAGCAATATTGTTTTGCTTCATCATAAATATTTATATTTTTGCCTCCTTCTAATCTTAAAAAAACCAAAACATGAAGAAATTAGCTGTTCTGTTGTGTGCGATGATTTTATTAATAACTAATGTCTTTGCTGGCGGAATCTTAACCAATACCAATCAAAGTGCACAATTTGTGCGAATGCTTTCCCGAAATGCATCTATCGATTTGGATGCGGTATATTTCAATCCAGCTGGATTAACTCAACTAAATAACGGCTTTTACTTTGGTCTTCATAATCAAAGTATTTTTCAGAATCGGACTATTACCAGTGGATATCCACTTTTAAATAATGCAGAATACAAAGGTGAAGTTACAGTACCCGTGTTCCCAACTGCCTTCGCTGTATATAAAAAAGACAAATGGGCATTCTCTGCAGGATTTGGACCTAATGGAGGTGGTGGAAGCGCTAAATATGGTACCGGATTACCTAGCTTTGAGAAGCTCATATCTTCAATTCCAAAATCATTAACAGCTTCTGGAATACCAACAACAGCATATTCAACCAATATTAAATTTGAAGGTTCGAGTGTATTCTGGGGAATACAGCTAAATGGAACATATGCGATCAATGAAATTATTTCGGTCTCGGTTGGTGCCAGAATGTTAAATGCCAACAATACCTACAGTGGTTATCTGAAAGATGTGATGATCAATCCAAACTATCCGGCATTTAAAGCTTCATATACTGGAGGAATGACTTCTGCAACCCAATTTTTTGCCGATGGAAACACATTCTTGAAAGGTCTGGCAGCAAGTTCAACTACAGTTGCTACTGGTTTGTCAACTGCTATTAGTGCCGGAACTCCTGCAACAACTCCAGTATCTTCAATGCCTGCAGCTACTGCGGCTGCAATAACCCAATTATTAGGAGCTGCTGGAATTAGTTCAACCGGTATGAATATTGGTACCGCAGCAGCGACTCTAAATGTTGTTGCAACTGGGTTTAACGGAAAGGCGG
>JBBQXI010000028.1:0-18617 GCA_038209805.1 Bacteroidales bacterium
AGAGCAAACGTTCTCATCGACCGGATCAAGGCCTCAGATAAAACGATCTGGACAAGTGATGCTCAAAAGAATGTTTATTTGGGCGAAGCCATGTTTTTCAGGGCTTATGCTTATCGCATTCTGGTTACATTATATGGAGATGTTCCGTTGGTTACCGAACCAACAAAATCGGCAAAAGCAGATTTCGTAAGGGCTCCGAAGGCCGATATTTATAAGTTAATGGAAGAGGATCTGACTTTTGCTGTTGCAAATTTACCTGTGCGCGGGAAAGAAGAAGCGCCGGGACGGATTACCCAGGGAGTTGCCGGACATTTCCTCTCAGAACTATATATTTCAGAATCGAAATATCAGCAAGCAGTTGATGCTGCATCAAAAGTTATTGATGGCGGAGCTTATTCTTTAATGACCAAACGTTTCGGATCAACCAGAGATGTATTTGGAAAGGGCGACGTCTTCCTTGATCTTTTCGCCTATGGAAATCATAATCTTGCTGAAAATAAGGAAGCGCTTTGGGTTATTCAGTTTGAGCCATTAATCACTGGCGGAAGTCAATTTCCGGGCGAAAGAGCCTGGGGACCAGCTTATTTTAGAATGGGAAATACTCCTGACGGATTTCCAGCATTTAGGGGTGAGCTTTACCTTAACGCATATACAGGCTACTCCGACACCTTGGGACGTCCGGTATCATGGATACATCCAACAAACTTTGCCGCCTATGATATGTGGAGAAGCGATTGGAAAAATGACATCCGAAATGCGGAACACAACATCAAACGTAATTTCTACTATGACAACCCTGCTTCTGCATTTAACAAGAAAAAGATTGACTTTTCACTTTACCCAAAAGGCTCAAGAGATGCTCTGAAAGATACATGTCAGTATATTTATCCATACTTTATGAAACATACCGATCCGCTGCACCATTTTACTGAACCGAATCGGTCTGGAGGCGGATATAATCACAAAGATGTATATGCAGTGCGACTTGCTGAAACATATCTTTTACGCGCTGAAGCTTATGTTGGATTAGGAAAGAAAGATCTTGCTGCAGCCGATATTAATGCTGTTAGAAGCAGGGCAAATGCAAAACCCGTTAATGTCGCTGACGTTAATATTGATTATTTACTTGACGAACGCGCAAGAGAACTTTATGGGGAAGAATTCCGGCCTATTACTTTACGCAGAACAGGTAAACTATTGGAAAGAGTACGTAAATATTGTAACAATCCAATTTTCCCAGCTTGTAATATTCAGGATTACAATGTTTTGTTCCCAATTCCGCAAAAGCAGATGGACTTAAATATCGATGCCAAAACAGAACAAAACCCTGGTTATTCTAAGTAATTGGATTCACTAAAAAGGAAAATTTTATGGAACGTAGAAATTTTATTAAGAATAGTTCTTTAGCTGCTGCTGGTGGTCTAACCATTTTAAACTTTCCCGTTTTCGGGAAAAATGCACCAAGTAACAAGGTCATCGTTGGTGTTATGGGAGTAAACAGCCGTGGAGCTTGGCATTGCGAGAAATTTTCGCAAATACCAGGAGTAGAGGTAGCCTATATCTGTGATGTTGAAGATGGCGCAATCAAAAAAGGACTAGCTGCATTAAAGGGCGCCAGCCGGCAACCGTCTATCGAAAAAGACATACGTAATCTGGTGAAAAAAACGGATTTGGATGCGATCATTATTGCAGCACCCGATCATTGGCATGCACCGGCAGCTTTAATGGCATTACAAAATGGCAAAAGTGCGTATGTTGAAAAACCTTGTAGCCATAATCCACACGAAAGTGAAATCCTGATTCAAGCTCAAGAGAAATATGGTAAGGTTATTCAGGTAGGTAGCCAACGTCGTTCTTTTCCAACTTTGATTGAAGCAGTGAAACAAGTACGTGCAGGCCTATTGGGTAATGTATATATGGCAAAATCATGGTATACCAACTCGCGTAAACCGATTGGAGTAGGCAAAGTAATTCCGGTTCCATCGACTCTTGACTGGAATTTGTGGCAGGGACCTGCTCCCCGAAGAGAATACAAGGATAATTTAGTACACTATAACTGGCATTGGCAATGGAACTGGGGTACAGGCGAAGCGTGTAACAATGGCAACCATGAACTTGATTGTTGTCGCTGGTTTTTAGGAGTGGATATCCCCACAAAAGTTACATCGGCTGGTGGACGCTATGCTGCAAAAGACGATTGGGAAACTCCTGATACACAAATCGCTTCGTTCGAATTTGCCGATCAGAAAGTAATTACCTGGGAAGGTCGTAGTTGTCAGAATTACCCGGTTGAAGGTAGTGGAAGAGGGTTTATCATTTATGGCGATAAAGGTACATTGGTAAACTTGGGTGGTGAAGAATATAAAGTATATGACATTGCTAACAAATTAGTTAGTGAAATTAAGTCAGAACGTAAAGCCGATGCGAATAACACCGTAAGTGCAAGTGGGGATGCGGACTTATATCACTTCAATAATTTCATCGAGAGTATTCGTGGCAACGAAAAGCCAAATGCTTCGATACAGAGTGCCCACGAAAGCGTGCTGCTTTGTCATCTGGCAAATATTTCACAACGAGTTGGATCTTCGTTGACTTGTGATCCGAAAAATGGCCACATCATTGGAAACAAAGATGCCGAAAACCTCTGGAGTCGCAGCTACGAAAAAGGCTGGGAAATGAAACTCTAATTGAAAGGCTGTCCAGAAACATTTTCTCTGGCCAGCCTTTTTAAACTTAAAAATGTATCTCGAAATTAAAATCAGAAAGATGAACAAACTAATATCAATATTGATTTTGCTTGTGCTGGGTGTTGGAACTCTAAGTGCAAAAAAGAGCAAACCACTTTTTCCACAAACTCCGGGAATGGTGTCATACACTTACCGAAATAGTTTTGCAAAAGATGTGGCAGCTACACTCGATACCCTTAAAAATTTGGGTATTACAGATATGGAATTTTCTAATTTATTTAAGCGAACGGCTTCTGATATCCGAAAAATGCTTGATGAAAGAGGAATGATTTGTTCTTCATTTGGCGTAGGCTATCCGGAACTGACAACCAAAACTAGAGAAGTGGGTGAAAATGCGAAAACTCTGGGAGCAAAATTTGTACGTGTGGCCTGGATTCCTCACGATGGGCCATTTACCCTTGAAGTGGCAAAACAAACAGTTAAAGATTTTAGTGCCGCAGGTAAAATTCTGAAAGATGAATTTGGGATCACGTTTTGTTACCACAATCATGGTTATGAATTTGAACCTTATGAAAACGGAACATTGTTCGATTACATCATGAAGAATACTGATCCAAAATACGTAAGTTTTGAGATTGATATTTTGTGGACATTCTTTCCAGGTCAGGATCCTGCAAAACTAATCGCAAAATATCCGGAACGTTTTAAATTATTGCATTTAAAAGATCTTCGGAAAGGTGTTTCAGGTAATAAGTCCGGAGGAACAGCAGTTGAAAACGATGTGGCACTTGGAACTGGGCAATTGGATATTCCAGCCATTCTGAAGGCTGCAAAAGATGCAGGAATTCAGCATTATTACATCGAAGACGAAAGTCCGAGTTATGCCAAACAGGTGCACCAGACAATTGCATATTTGAAAAGTTTGATGTATTAGAGTCCCGAAACAAATACTTCCAAATAATCTCATTCACCAGACTTGTTCTATTCATAGTCATAGATAGTAGAATCGGTGTTAAGTTTACCCCTTTGCCAACAATAGCAAGGGGGTTTTTACTTTTTGTCATGCGATAGATGGGTTGTTGCTACATGTTTTTAGTAAATGTCAAATCAACAATTATTCTAAAAAATGTCTTATTTTGTTAGACATATTGAGAACACCAAAGTTTATGACTTTTTCAGACCCGAAGAATACGATTAATGAAAAAAAATTATTCCTTGATTTTCAGGGAGGTAATCGAGCTGGTTTCGATTATTTCTTTGATAAATATTATCAGGGGCTTTGTGTGTACGCCTACCGGATGCTAAAATCAAACTCTGAAGCGGAAGACCTGGTTCAGGACTTTTTTGTCCGGATTTTAGAAAACTGTGAAAATATTTCTATTGAGACCAGCGTCAAATCCTATTTTATTCGTTCAGTCCACAATCGCTGTCTCGATAATCTGGCGCACCAGAAGGTGAAAATCAATCACGTGCAGTTCCAATTAAAAATGATGAGCGAGGAAGACCTTCAAGAATATCCATTGCTCGATAGCGAGCTAACCTTGCAGATTGAACGGGCAATTCAGAGTTTACCTGACGGAATTCGTGAAACATTTAGGAATAACCGCTTTGAAGGTCTTAGCTATCAGCAAATTGCTAATCAGGAAAATATCTCGGTTAAAACGGTTGAATACCGTATCAGTAAAGCACTTACCATACTTCGGAAAGATTTGGGCGACTACCTTCTCTTGCTGTTTTTTATGAGCAGATACAATTTTTAACGTTTTCTTAAAGATTTGTTTAGGGTGAGGTAATACTTTGCCGTCATATACACGAATAAAATATATGGAAACACACGATCACATACCTGATTTCTTGATGGACTACTTTCATGGCAACGCCAATGAAGAGCAAAAACAGTTGGCTATAGATTGGCTTAAGAGTCCTGAAAATAATGATGTATTTCAGCAATTGAAAAAGTTGGATAGTTTAACAACCGACCTTAATATATTACGTCAGTTTGACTTAGAGAAAGGGAAAAAGCAAGTCCTGAGAAAATATCGTGTTACAAAAGTAATTTCCATATCAGTCTGGATGCAACGTATTGCTGCCGTGTTTTTTATTCCGGTATTGCTGGGTGGAATTTGGTACTACCTTCAGCAAGATGAGCTTAGGAAAGAATTGAATGTTTTGATGGTCACACAGGAAATTGTGACCCAGCCCGGTACAAAAACGCACCTTTTCCTTCCGGATAGTACTGAAGTATGGCTGAACGCTGCCAGTAGTTTGAAGTTCCCGTCAGCATTTGTCGGAAACGAACGTCGTATTGCCCTTGATGGTGAAGCTATTTTTAAAGTATATAAGAACAAGAAAAAGCCATTCATTGTATGTACAAGTAGTATGGAAGTTGAAGCTGTTGGAACAGAATTCAATGTTTCTGCCTATTCAGGTGATCTGAAATTTTCGACAACTCTCGCTGAAGGAAAAGTAAAGATTACTGATCGTGTAAAGTTTGATGAGGTGATGTTTCTTGATCCGGGGGCTCAGTTGAATTACGACACAAAAAATAAAACTTATCAAGTAGAAACAGTTAGGGTACAAGACGTTATTGCATGGAGAGACGGAGTGCTGATTTTTAATGAAACGCCATTTTATGAAGTTGCGGCGAAGCTTGGCCGCTGGTTTAATGCTGATATCAAAATTAACGATCCTTCAATTGTTAATTACCGTTTTACCGGAACTTTTACCAGTGAAAGTCTTGATCAGGTAATGGAATTGCTTACGTTGACAACTCCAATCGCTTATTCTTGTAGCAAACGAAAAATTTTAGACAACCAGAATTTTTCGAAGCAAGAGATAAAAATATGGAAGAACCATAAAGTGAAGATCGATTAAAAAAAAGATAAAACGCCGCCTATGATTTAAAAATAATCGTAAAAAAACAGGGCAGTTCCCCAACTGCCCTGAAGTTTAGTAACCGTCTGAACACGGTTAAATTTTCAATTTACTAAATCAAAAAGTTAATCAAACGTATGAAAAAAAAATGTAATCACCTCCTATGGGATGATGGTATTCATCGTTCCTGGAAAAAAATTCTGATTGTTATGAAGCTAACAGTTATTCTAAGCTTTCTGGTAATGAGTCAGGCTTTTGCAATTAAATCGTATTCGCAAAAGACACTGATAAACTTGAAGATGTCGAATGTGACTATTAAAGAGGTCCTGAGAGAGATTGAGGATAAAAGCAATTTTTATTTCCTCTATAACAACGACCTGATCGATGTAAACAGCACAGTGAGCATCGAGGCAAAAGATGAAAAAGTTCAGGATGTCCTTTCACAGTTGTTTTCCGATAAAAACATCAATTTTCTGGTAAAGGATCGCCAGATTGTATTGTCTCCTTCTTCTGTCGGAACGGGAAACGGTAGTTTACAGCAGAAAGTAAAATCAGTAAGCGGTAAAGTATTGGATTCTACGGGAGGTTCTCTTCCAGGTGTTTCGGTGGTTCTGAAAGGGACTACAAACGGAACAATTACCGATGGTGATGGCAAATATACGCTTTCAAATATTCCTGAAAATGGCACTTTGCAATTCTCGTTTGTGGGTATGAAAACCCAGGAAATTGCTGCTGAAGGCAAAACTTCTATAAACGTAACTCTTGCTGACGAATCAATTGGTATTGAAGAAGTTGTAGCCGTTGGATATGGTGTTCAAAAGAAATCGGATGTTACCGGAGCCCTAGTTCGGGTTGGCGCTGACGAAATTAAATCACGTCCGGTTACCAATGCTGTTCAAGCGATACAAGGAAGAGCTGCTGGGGTTGATATTACCTCGAATGAACGTCCCGGTTCAGTTGGCGACATCACCATTCGCGGTGTACGCTCGCTTACTGCTTCAAATTCGCCACTTTATGTTGTTGATGGTATTCCAATGGTAACCAATACTGTCGATGCAGGTGGCAATACCTCAAACAAAGTAACCCTTGGCGGTATCGACAACATGAACCCCAACGACATTGAATCGATTGATATTTTGAAGGACGCTTCGGCTACAGCCATTTATGGTTCACGCGGAGCCAACGGTGTTGTTTTGATTACCACCAAAAAGGGAAAAAACGGAAAATTTACCCTGAATTTTGACAGCTCAGTGACTACAGAGAAAATACATGAATTTTCACCGTTGTTTAGTGCAGGTGATTATGTGGAATATCGTCGTTGGGCCGAGTACAATGCCTATCCAACCAATTTTGCAAGAGGCGATCAGCCGACTCAGGCCAATGATGCCAAAATATTTACCGGTGACGACACTGCAACGGCTAATATCGCTAAAGGCTGGGCTAGTGGTACCTGGGACGGATCGAAATTAACGACTACCAATTGGACTGATTATGTAACCCGTACTGGTGTTACTACCCAAAATACACTGAGTGCAAGTGGTGGTACCGACAAAATGAAAGCTTATGGCTCATTTGGATATACCGACAGTAAAGGTGTTGTATTAGGACAAGGCTTTAAACGGTACAATGCCAATGTTAGTGTTGATATAACTCCTTTAAAATGGTTCTCATTTGGAGGAAACCTGAACAGCTCATACAGTCTTCAGGAATATGGGCAATCAACTGCCGGTAACGTAGGGGTGTCGGCTCAAACCGGATTGTACCAAAGTGCTTATGGTATTTTTACTTTCGCACAGCCTTTTGATGCCAATGGTAACCGAATCGATTATCCGGGTGGCGATATTGCCGTTAAAACAGTTATTGATGAGGATAAATATTCTCAAGATCAGCGTGTTACATTCCGTACTTTTGGCAGCTTGTATAGCCAAATTGATTTTGGCGCATTGTTACCTGTATTAAAAGGCTTGAGATTCCGTACCAATTTTGGTCCTGATATTCAAACTTGGCGCGATGGGATTTATGACGATGGTAAATCCGTAATCAGAAGTGGTTCGGCCTATGCTTCTCTGGAGAAAAGACAACGCTTGTCGTATACGCTTGACAACCTGTTGTATTATGACAAATCGTTTGGAAAACATGGTATCAGTATGACTTTACTACAGAGTCAAACGCAATTTGAAACTGAATCTAGCTTAATGACCGCTAATAATGTGCCATTTTCAAGCCAGAAATGGAATGCTATGGGCGCTGTAAGTTCGCTTAATAGCTGGAGTTCAGGGCTCACCAAACAATCATTACTTTCCTACATGGCTCGTTTAAATTACAGTTTTACCGATAAATATCTGTTAACTGTTTCAGGACGTTACGATGGAGCCTCAGTATTGGCTGAAGGTAATAAATGGTCATTCTTCCCTAGTGCAGCACTGGGATGGCGCATGGATCGGGAGACCTTTATGGCCAATGTAAACTGGGTGACTCAATTAAAACTACGCGCTGGTTTTGGGGTTACTGGCAACGCAGCAATTGACCCATACTCAACCAAAGGCAGATTAGATGCCATGTTTTATCCATTTGGAGCAACCTCTACGGCTGGCCAAATCAATGTTACCACTTTGGCCAATCAGGATTTGGGCTGGGAAAAGACCTCGCAATACAATGTCGGAATTGATTATTCAATATTCAAATCAAGAATTTCAGGAAGTATAGATGTTTACACTTCTCATACCACCAATTTATTACTTAAAAAATCGATCCCTACGGTTACCGGCTTTTTAGATACTTATGCCAACATCGGGGAAACCAAATCAAAGGGTGTTGACTTGACCATAAATACGATAAACATAAAAACCCATGACTTTGAATGGTCTTCAAATTTTAACGCTTCTTATCAGGATAACGAAATTGTTTCTTTAGCTAATGGGAAACAAGACGATTTGAATAACAGTTGGTTTATCGGCCAATCTCAAAGTGTAATCTATGGCTATCAAGCTGCCGGAGTGTGGAAGGAATCGGATGCCGCAGAAATGGCGAAATTCAATGCCAATGGTCATACGTTTACTGCAGGAAATGTGAGACCGGTTGACCAAAATGGTGATTATAAAATTGATGCAAACAACGACCGCGTAATTATCGGAAGTACGATTCCGAAATATATTTTAGGCATAACAAATACCTTCGACTACAAGGGTTTTGAGTTGTCAGCATTGTTGTATGGCCGTATGGGATATATTTATAGCACCGGAGGTGAAGGCTTGGTTGGCCGATATCAACAAAGAGCAGTGGATTATTATACTCCAAATAACACCAATTCCGAATATCAAAAACCAATTTATTCTGCCGGATATGGCGACCAATATTACGCATCTCTCGGTTATAAACATGGGTCGTTTTTAAAGATTCGGAATATTTCATTGGGATACAATTTCCCTGAGCGAATTGCCAATAAACTCAAAGTAGCCAAATTACGCTTGTATGTACAGGCTTCAAATCCCGGTTTTATTTTCAACCAAGTGTCATATCTTGACCCTGATTTAAAATATCATGCTTCGAACAGGGGTTTTGTAACGGGTCTTAGCGTACAATTTTAGTCAATGTTAAATTCAAAAAAAATGAAATTTATGAAAAAACATATAAAACTTCATGCACGACTGCTTACATTCTTAGCGCTAATAGCATTGGGTGTAACTTCTTGTTCCAAAAGTTTTCTGAACGAGACTTTGGAAACCGCACGAGACTTTTCATATTATGATACTGAAGCTGGTATTCAGCAATTAGCTGTAGGAGCTTATTATCGGATTTTTGCAGCTCCATTTGCTTCGGAAGTTCAATTCGGTACAACCAGTTATGGTACCGATGAGTTCCATGTGGGTGGTGATGACACCAATAGTCAATGGAATAATTACGACAGCAGGTTTGGTTCGATCATAACAACGATAAGAACCACTTCGCAGGAGCCATGGGATAATCTTTATCTGGGTATTGGGTTGGCCAACCAATTAATTGAATCGTCAACCAAAATTGTATCAACAAACGATGCGATCAAAAAAACGGCTCTGGGCGAAGGGTATTTTATGCGCGCTTATAGCTATTTAAAATTGGTAAGTCAATATGGTGGTGTACCACTAAAATTGAAACCAAGTACTACGGTTGAATTAGAGTTTACCCGCGCTACAGCGAAAGAAGTGCTGACACAGGTCATCGATGATTTTACCCAGGCTTATAACTTGCTGAGCAATACCGGAGGTCCCAACAGAATAACGAAGGATGCGGTCGCCCATTTCATGGCAAAAGCCTATTTAACGCGTGCCAGCGAAATTAATGACTCGTGGAACACCGACACAAAAAGCGCTGACTTGCAGAAAGTTGTTAGTTTATCTGACGAAGTGATTGCGCGTCATCCACTTGCCAGTAATTATCAGGCGCTTTGGGATTATACCAAACCAGATGGAACCAATGAATCCCTGCCGGAAATGATTTTATCGGCCTCCTTTAGCCGCGATCCGGCACTAAAAACCGAGAACGATAGTCATTTATTCTTTACAGCTCGTTATGATGATCTGCCTGTGATGCAACGCGATTTAACCGGGATGCGCCCGTATAGTCGTATGGCTCCAACTTATTTTACCTATGATGTGTTTGACCACATTAACGACTCCAGATTCTGGAAAGTATTCAGGACCAAACACCGCGTAAATAAAGCTGGCGCTTCAGGTGGTATTACTTATACTCCAGGTGTAGATTTAGGCATTCTGTATATTATTAATTCAAAGTCTGATACTCGTTTTGCCAAAACAATTAACAATAACGATCCTGGTATTTTATACAGCGTTACCAAAAAGACAATTCCTTCGGTTTATGTTGCTTATGCTGCAGATGGTCTTGGCTTAGAAGCAAACCCAAGATTCCCTTCATTATCAAAACATTTTGAATCTGATCGGACAGCAATCAATGATAACAGAGGTATGCGCGACGAAATTTTAGCACGCTCTGCCGAGACTTATTTAATGGCTGCAGAAGCAAAAATTCGTCTGGCAAAATTGGGTACTGGTTCTTATGCTGATGCACTGACTTACATCAATGCAATTCGTCAGCGTGCAACTTACAAAGATGCTGAAAACCGCTCGTTCTATACAGATGGCGCTGCATCTTTTCCAACCTCTACATTTGTTCAGGCTGCTATTATGAATTCTTTTATGACAGAAAATTCATATTATGAGTCTAACAACATCCCTTTAGCCACCGCTGCTACCAATCTGACTATTGCCAGTAGTTCGGCTTTACCGGCAGAAGATGAAGCAGTAATTGCTAAATTAGGTTATGCAAGCGAATATGACAGATTGTTGTGCCTGATATTAGATGAACGCACCAGGGAGCTTTGTGGTGAATGGCTTCGTTGGGAGGATCTAAGCCGGACTAAAACATTGATTCCGAGGGTAAGAGCTTATAACAAAGAAGCAAAAGCAAACATTAAGGATTTTCATCTTTTGAGACCGATTCCGCAAACATTCCTTGATGGAATCTATAAAGATGGACAGCCTCTGACTTCTGAAGAAAAAACTGCCATGCAAAATCCTGGATATTAATATTCCGGATAAATAAAATAAAAAATATGGAGGCACTTTTTGCCTCCATATTTTTTTACACTTTACTCTTCAGAAAATTAATCCTTTATTCTTAGGTTTGTCAGTAATAAACTAAACAAAAACCAAATAGCTATGATCAGGAATATTCTTGTAGTTCTGATGTTGTTCCCAATTGGAGTTATCGCTCAGAACCAGCCTGCAAAGCAGCAAAACGACGCGACTTCGCCACTGCATTTGATGCAGCCCGATTATGTAACACCTTACAATGTTCCAACTGTTGTGGAAATTACAAAAGTACTCGAACGGGTTTACAATTATCTTGAAGCAACAACTCCAACCCAATTGACAGATGCTTCAGGAGCTGAATTATCTGACTATACCAAAGTAAATGCTCAAACCAAATTCAAGCAAGGCGATTTCAGGTTAATTAGTTACGAATGGGGTGTCACTTATGCCGGTATGTTGCTCGCTTCAGATGCTACCGGAGATCAGAAATATGCGGATTACACCTTCAAACGACTGAAGTTTTTAGCCGATATTCGTCCGCCATTTCTGAAACTGGAACAGCAGAATCCTGAGGTCAGAGACGCGATGTATTCAGTCAACCATCCACATGCGCTCGATGACGCCGGTGCCATGTGTGCTTCCATGATTAAAGCGGAACGGGCCGGAATTAAATCGGATTTGAATCCAATGATCGATAATTTTATGGATTTTATCAGTAACAAACAACAACGGCTAGATGACGGAACTCTCTCTCGCAACCGACCTCAGCCCAATTCACTTTGGCTCGACGACCTTTTTATGAGCGTTCCGGCGTTAGCTCAAATGGGCAAATACACCGGACAAACCAAATATTACGACGATGCCGTAAAACAAGTGCTGCAATTCTCGAAACGTATGTTCAATTCAGAAAAGGGCTTGTTCATGCATGGCTGGATTCAGGAAATGCCCGAGCATCCGCAGTTTCATTGGGCACGTGCCAACGGATGGGGCGTAATGACAATGGTTGAACTGCTTGAAGTTTTGCCTGCTGATTATGCCGGTCGCGATCAGGTACTCGATTTGTTGAAACACCATATTCGTGGGCTTGCCAATTACCAATCACCACTGGGTTTCTGGCACCAGTTGATCGACAAAAACGATTCGTACCTCGAAACTTCGGCTACTGCAATTTACACTTACGCCATAGCCCGCGCGATTAACAGGGGTTACATCGACGAGCAGGTTTACGGCCCAATGGTTTGCCTGGCCTGGAATGCTGTTGCATCCAAAGTAACCGAAAAAGGACAGGTTGAAGGTACTTGTGTGGGCACCGGAATGGGATTCGACCCGGCATTTTACTACTATCGTCCAATTAATGTTTTTGCCGCACATGGTTACGGACCCGTTATGTTGGCCGGAGCCGAAATGATTGAGTTATTGAAAAAACATTTCCCTAAAATGAACGACAGCGCCATCCAGTTCTACAAACAGGAAGTGAAAACCAACGGCGCCATCTTTGAAGCCAAGTAGTTTTCTTATAGAATATTAATTCAAACTTGTACTAAACGATAGCAAATATGAGAATTACTCAAAAGATATTGACGGTCATTATGCTGCTATCATTTAGTACAACTTGGGCGCAGGAAGATCGCGGCTACAAAATCTACCAGTTTCCGGCGAACATGATTCCGCGCATCGACGGAAATACGGATGATCGGGCTGATTTTCCGGCGGAATATGTAGTTGGCACCGATCAGCTTTGGGACGATTCAAAACATTATGCCGAAGTTGATCCCAAAAACCTGAATGTGAAAGTTCGAGTGGCTTGGGTAAAAGGGATGAACCGCCTGTACTTCCTGTACGAAGCTTACGACGATTATTGGGATTTTTCGTTGCCCGGTTTGCACAACGATATTTTCGAGCTTGTTGTCGATGGCGACCTTTCCGGAGGACCATTTATTGTCGAGCAGCACCCCAATCCTTCTCCTGATAAAATGGAAACTTACTTTGCATTTCAGGGTGTTGATGCTCAAAACTATCACATTTTTACTCCGGCAGTAGGCAAAGACTGGGCATTGGCCTGGGGACCACAAAACTGGATCAAAAAATTACCCTATTCCAACATTGCCAATTCGTATACTTTCAAGTCTGGCGAATCGGGGAAATTGATTGCCGAGTTTTGGATCACACCTTTCGATTATGCCGCAGCTGAAGGACCCGAACGATCGGTTGAATCGGAACTCTTGGATAATAAAAAGATCGGGTTAACCTGGGCTGTAATCGATTACGACGATGTGATCGACGAATCGAAAAAAGGCTTCTGGAACTTATCGAAAAATCATAAGATGTATGGCAATTCGAGTCTCGGAACTGTTTTTACCTTGATGCCTTTGGACGAAAAATATCAAAAATCGTTCGAAGCACAATGGTCGTTCCTGATAACCGACATGTCGAAAAGAGAAGTCCTTTTTAAGGACGAAAGTCATGGTAAGATTACTGGCTGGTATTGGGATTTTGGTGATGGAACAGCCTCTACGGAGCAAAACCCTGTTCATCAATACAAAGACGCAGGTAAATACAACGCTATCCTTGATATCGAAGGGCCAGAGGGAAAATCGCGAATGTCTAAAGTTTGGGACGTTGCTGTTAAATAATTGAAAGAGTTGCACCTTGGAAGCTTTGCCAAAGTTGGGTTGGTAGTAAATATACCGTATTTTTATGCGGTGTTTCCGATGAAATAGAACTCGGATTACAAATTGTGTAAACAACTCAAATATCACATTTATAGCATTTAAATATTTTATAATGAAACGAATAATTGCTCTTTTATTTTGTATTTGGGCGTTGATTCCGGCTCGGGCTGCTATTGTCGACACCATTCAGGTTTATAGTCCATCGATGCAGAAAAACATTAAGGCGGTAATTGTTACTCCCGATAGTTATACTTCGGCTAAAGAATTGCCGGTGGTGTATTTGCTTCACGGATACAGTGGAAATCATCTGGATTGGATCAACAAAGCCAAAGGATTTGAGAAGGCTGCCGATCAGTTTAATCTTATTATTGTTTGTCCTGATGGTGGTTATAGCAGTTGGTATTGGGACAGTCCGGTTGACCCAACCTCGAAATACGAAACGTTTGTCTCCTCCGAATTAGTCAAATCGATTGACGCAAAGTACAAAACCATTAAAGATCGGAAAGGCCGCGCAATTACCGGACTCAGCATGGGTGGGCATGGAGCATTGTTCCTCGCTTTCCGGCATCAGGATGTGTTTGGCGCTGCCGGAAGCATGAGCGGCGGTGTTGATATTCGTCCGTTCCCAAACAACTGGGACATGGCCAAACGATTGGGACCTTATTCCGAACAGCCCGAACGCTGGGAGAAAAATACCGTTGTCAATCTTCTAAATTTACTGACCCCAAACTCGTTGGCAATTATTATTGATTGTGGTACGGAAGACTTTTTCTATAAAGTGAATGAGAACCTACATCAGCAACTGTTGTACCGCAACATTCCACACGATTACATTACCCGTCCCGGAGCTCACACCTGGCCTTATTGGACGAATGCCATTAAATTTCAAATGTTGTTTATGAGCAATTATTTCAACAGTGCGAAATAAGGAATAAATAGCACCTATTAAAATAAGACGCTGAGGCTCGAAGATTTAACCCTTCGGGCCTCTGTTGTATTTTGGTGATTTTACTTAACTTTCAGAATGATTTCATCCAATGATCGTTTCGGAACATGGTGAATTTGATTTTCATCGCGCCAGTATTTGATGTCGCTGCCTTCCAATTCATCGAGAACAACAGATTCCTTAGGTTTCCCCAGAGCCAAAACATACAGGATTTCGTATTGCTCTGAAAGATTCAGGATTTCGCGAAGTTTATTCCTGTTCACTGAATGAATGATGCAACCACCAAACCCGGTCTCGGTTGCGCCAAGCAAAATGCTTTGCATCGCAATTCCATCGTCGCAAAAGTAATTTCCTGAAATTAAAGTGTCGTGCAGCAAAACGATATAAGCCGAAGGTCGTTCACCTTCTTCCGGGCCTTTCCAGGTAGTAAGGTAGCCAGCCCATGCGAGTTGTTCGAAGATTTGAGCATTGAGCGATTCTTCAGTACTCAAAATATATTTCATCGATTGGGCATTGCGGGCAGAGGCCGAATTGCGCGCCATATCGATCCATTCACGAAGCTGATTCTGCGAGATCTTTTCGGACTGGTAAAAACGGCGGTAACTTCGGTTCTTCAGAATAAGATCTTTAAGCATAGTTTTAAACGTTTAAATTTTCAGGATAAAATTAAACAATTGATTTTATGTTCTGAATATTTCCATCAAGTTTTCGGGTTTCGACATTCGTGTAAATCCATATTGTTCGTACAATCCATGAGCATCGGCAGTTCCAAGACCGAGTCTCCTGATGTTTTTCAAAACAGGATGTTCGGTTACTGCTTTGATCAGGAGTTTCCCGAGTCCATTGTCGCGGTAATCTTCCAAAATAAATACATCCATCAGCCAACCAAAAATGACATAGTCAGTTACCACACGGGCAAAACCCAATTGGCGGCCTGAAGCATCGTAAACACCAAAACAAAGCGAGTTTGCAATGGATTGGCTGACTGTTTCGAGACTTCGTCCTTTGGCCCAATAGGATCGTTCGCTTAGAAACTGATGAATCATGGGTATATCCAAACGGGTACAATCGTTTGAAATGATAAAGTTTTCCATATTTCGAATTTAGATTTAATGAATGACCGTTGTTTTACCTAAAGATTTTAGCCATCGAACGCAAGTTTTTTGTGCGAAGTGGGCGTAGCCTTGACCTTTTTTGATTCCTTTTTTGTGTCAAGACAAAAAAGGAATTGGGGTTTGGGGCAAAGTCCCACGAAGCGTATTCATTTATGTATATTATCGGACACTCATTTAGATTTTATAGAAATAATATAGTCCAACTAAACTAGACCAACTCGTATTGGCCTTTTGATCGGTCTTTTGACTGTTCTGAAAAGGCAACTGATAATATGTTATATTACGGACAGGTTCAAATCCTAGTTTTTGCGCTAACCTGAAAGAACCTGCATTTTCTAACCGACAGGCCCAAACTGGCTCAAAATTATTTTCCAGACAATAATCGATTAATGCAGAGCAAGTGTATCGCGCCAATCCTTGTCCCTGAAATTCCTTTTTTGTTTCAATGCCCAATTCGAGTTTGGGTTCGTGAACAAATGAAGTGAATGCAGTTGAAACTGGGTTGTCACCATGCATCAGCGTGAACCCTGTCCCTCTTTCTGCAAACTCCTCATCATTTCTCCAGAAACAGGCTGGAACTACCGTTCCATTAATTTGATGAAACAGATTCACATTAGTCTGAACCAACCTGAACTCCGATGCTTCGTTGAGGTTGATCGGAGTGTACCTCCCGCGGTTAAACTGAAAATTAACCCGTGTTGAACGGATAATATTAGAGTTGTTTTTCGGATTCGTTTTCGGCATGTTTTCAGAATGATCCTGAATTTTTTCGCGCAGCAATTTATTTAATCGGTCATTCCAGTCTTCCGGAAAAACCTGCAACCATTCGCCCGCTACTCGTTTCCCCTCCTCATTAAGTAAATATTTCACCAGACTTCGGTTAAATCGTTCGTTATCCGTTTTTCCAAAAAGCAAAGCCATTCCATAGTGGTGTCTCACATAGAACGTGGAAGGCTGATCAACATCGTCAACATAAATTTCACCGTCCATTTTTTGTTCGATCACCGTTTGTGCAAACAGGTAATTTATTCCGACCTTCTTTAACGGTTCCGTAAGTTTAGGATAGTTTTGGGGGTCGAGTAAAATCATGATTGTTCTTTAAATTTTTGGAGTGACTGACCCAGTCTTTTAATGCCTTCCCTGATCTGCTCCTCGTTGCAGTGCCCAATGGACAATCGGAAATGTACCTGATTTTGTAAATCGGGAAAAAACTTGCTGCCGGGAGAAACGGCAACACCGTCATCCAACAGTTGCTGAATAAGTTTTTCTTCTTCGATGCCTGAATATAATAGCGTAAGCCAGATCAGGTATCCACCATCGGGTTTGGTAAACTGTATTATATCGGTTGGAATAAATTCGCGGCAGGTTTGCAAGGCTATCTGCATTCGCTTCCGGTAAACACGGTGAAGCCGTTTTTTGTGTAGTTCGTAGAAACCTTGTTTACAGAATTGGTAAACTGCTGCCTGGGTTAGCGGGCTACCACATATCTCGGAAACCTGCTTTATTCTTCCCAACCTTGGAATCAGGTTTTTGGGGGCGACAATCCAACCCACGCGAATTCCGGGGAAAAGCACTTTCGAAAAGGTTCCGAGGTAAATAACCACCTGCTGTTTGTCCATTGATTTGATGGGCAAAACCGCCTTGCCAAAATACTTCATTTCTTCTTCAAACCCGTCTTCTACCAATGGTACTGAATAGGTTTCGCACAACTTCAGCAGACGCTCACGATGAGCCTGCGAACTGCTGATTCCGGTTGGGTTGTGAAAAGTGGGAATTGAATAAATCAGGCGCGGACGGCTTTCCTTTAATTGTTGTTCGAGAACATCCAGATCCATGCCTTCGTTGGTCATCGGAATACCAATAGCCTTAAGTTTCATGTATTTGACAAACGAAATAACCGAAACGTAACTCGGACTTTCAGTAATAATACAATCTCCCGGATTGGCCAGTAACCGCAGCACCATCTCAATCCCGTTCTGCATCCCGTTCGTGAGAATAATGTTTTCGACTCCGGTATTGATGCCATGCTGCCGCATTTGCTTGGCCAGGTATTGTCTTAAAGGCTCATATCCCAAAGGATTTCCATACTGGAGCAAATCAGCGCCTTCGGTTTGCAATACCTTATTAAGACAATGCCTGAAATCTTCAACAGGGAGCAAGTCTGAATCCGGGCTCAGTGGCCGAAAGTTGATGATTCCTTCCGGAAGATTGCCCGAATTTGGAGAAACCTGATCAATGCGGTTAACAGCGTCAGAAATACAATCACTCCAACTGATTAAAGACATTTCAGGTTGTTTGTCCTGTTCTGCCAATGAATTTCGTTGTCGTACCCTCGAATAGGCTCCGGATGTTGATTCCAGATAGCCCGAAGCCCACAATTCTTCGTAGGCCCGGAAAACAGTGGTACGGTGAACGCCAAGTGTTTCGGCTAGTCGGCGGGTCGATGGTAAATTCTCGCCAGGCAAAAGATCGCCAGTTTCAATCAGTTGTTTCAGTTGCTCATAAACCTGCTGAAACAAAGGCTGCTTGTTTTCTTTATCAACTTTAATCAGTATCATACCACAAATGTATATTCAAAACGGACTGTATGAAACAGCCAATTTAGTTAAAATATGAATAGTCCAATTTTGGTGTGATCTGAAGATTGAGATTCACTGTTATCAGCTAAAAAGATTGAGATTCTTCGCTTCTATCAGAATGACAGCTATTTGCTAGTGTATAGCGGGAGGCCGGGT
>JBBQXI010000029.1:0-18077 GCA_038209805.1 Bacteroidales bacterium
TTTTTTACCTGATGTTGTTATCATCAAACTAGGCACAAACGACACAAAGCCACAAAACTGGAAATATTCCGGTGAGTTTCTGGCCGATTACCGGGTAATGGTGAAAGAGTTGAAAGCGCTTTCGTCGCATCCCAAAATTTACCTGTGCAAACCAGTTCCGGTTTATGGCAGCCAATGGGGAATAAACGATTCTATCGTGGTTCATGGCGTGATTCCTGCGGTGGAGAAACTTGCCAAAGAAGAAAATCTTCCGGTCATCGATTTATTTACAGCACTTTCAGGAAAAGGAAATTTGTTTCATGACCAAATCCATCCCAATGCCGAAGGTGCCGGACTGATGGCCAAAACCATTTACAAAGCGTTAACAGGGAAAGATGGAACTTTGGTTTCGGCTCAATATCCGGGTAAAAAGTCAGAGTGGCACGGATTTTCTCGTTACGATTTTCAACTCGATCGGCGCAATTGTCGCATAATTGTTCCGGAGAAAGCTGCTCCAGGAAACCCTTGGGTGTGGCGAGCCCGTTTCCCTGATTGGCATTACCAAATGGACAGTATACTGATCCGCAAAGGATTTCATGTGGTTTACATCGATACTGATTACTTATTTGGTTCGCCAAAATGTGTTGAAATTTGGGAAAACTTCTATAAATACCTGACTGCGCAATACGGTTTAAACAACAAGGTTGCTTTGGAAGGCGTCAGCCGTGGCGGACTGTATGTGTACAACTTCGCAAAAAAATATCCGGAGCAAGTGAGTTGCATTTACGGAGAAGCGCCGGTTTGCGACTTTAAAAGCTGGCCGGGCGGAAAAGGATTCAGCAAAGGCGATCCTGAATCGTGGAAATTAGTAATGACTGCCTACAATTTCCCGACCGAAAAGGAAGCACTGGAATATGCCGATAATCCGATCGATAATCTGGATAAACTGGCTGCGTCTAAAGTTTCTGTATTTCATTCCATCGGATTGAACGACAGCATTGTTCCACCGGAAGAAAACACTTACAAACTGATCAACCGATACATCCGATTGGGTGGTTCTGCCACTGTTTATTCGAATACTGCCGGAAAACAAAGTTTGCAAGGACATCATTTCCCAATTGACAATCTGAAAGCCGGAGTCGATTTTATTCGTAATAGCTATCCGGATATCAATACAAAGCTTGACAGCAAAAATTACCATACATTCCGAAGTAAAATGCACAATGCCCAAATGGTTTTCGAACGCGAAAAGAAAGGCCGGGTTGCATTTCTTGGCGGCTCAATTACTGCCATGAATGGCTGGCGCGACAGCATCTGCAACTACATGCAAAAACGTTTTCCCGAAACTAAATTCGACTTCATTGCAGCCGGAATTCCATCGATGGGAAGTACTCCGGGAGCGTTCCGTTTTGAACGCGATGTGCTCAAGAACGGGAAAGTTGATTTACTTTTTGAGGAAGCTGCCGTAAACGACCGCGTCAATGGTTTTGGTCCTGAAACGCAAATTTTGGGAATGGAAGGAATTGTCCGTCATGCCCGCGAATCCAATCCGGCGATGGACATTGTGATCATGCACTTTGTTGATCCGGATAAAATGACTGAATACCGAAAAGGAATTACTCCGCCTGAAATTCAGAATCACGAAAAGGTGGCTGCCCATTACCAGATTTCAACCATCAATCTGGCTAAAGAAGTAACCGACCGAATTGACAATGGAGAGTTTACCTGGGAAAATGATTTTAAGAACCTCCACCCTTCCCCATTTGGCCAGCATATTTATTACCAGTCAATGAAATCGTTTCTGGATGAATGTTGGAGCAATTTTGTGGCAGACGATGATAAACTAACAGCCTATCAGCTTCCGGCCAAAATAAATGAAGCCAGCTACAACAATGGTATTTTGATTCCGGCGGTAGATGCTAAACCGGCAAAAGGTTGGCAAGCCATTCAAAACTGGACGCCAACCGACAACATCGGAACACGCGATGATTTCACCAAAGTTTCAATGTTGGTTGCCGAAACTTCAGGCAAAAGCTTAAAATTTGAATTTGAAGGAAATGCCATTGGAATTGCTTTAGCTTCCGGCTCCGATGCTGGAATCATTCAATACCGCATTGATAAGGGGGACTGGAAAAGTCAGGATTTATATACCCAATGGAGTTCGCAATTACACCTGCCCTGGTTTTACACGATGGGATATGGATTAAAAGAGGGAAGTCATCGTCTGGAAATCCGCGTTTTGCCTGAGAAGAACATTCAGAGCAAAGGAACGGCGTGCAGGATCAGGTATTTTTATGTGAACAAATAAATGGTGTTGGGTAGAGACGCATTGCAATGCGTCTCTACGATATCAATTATTATTTCACCAGTTTCGAAATCTCTTTAAATCCGGGAGCTCCGGCGCTACGAGTCAGCTCAAAAAGAATCGATTCCATTGAAGTCATCATGATTCCTTCGTAGCGGAAACGTTCGGCAGCCAAATCAATAGTGTCGAATGAGCGCGACGAAACGCAATCGAACACCACTACTGGATTATAACCAGAAGCTTTCAAATCGATAGCAGTTTGCAACACACAAACATGCGATTCGATTCCGCAGATGATCACATTTTTTGCTCCTGAGAGGGCAAGCTTTTCAGCAAAGACCGGCTCATCCAAACAACTAAAATCTTTCTTTTCAATGTACTGAAAGTCGGGAATCAGCGATTTTATTTCATCGATAGTTTCCCCCAATCCTTTGGTATATTGTTGAGTTACCAAAAGTGGCAAACCTAAAATCTGTAACCCTTGTATCAGCTTGCTGCAATTTTCAACTAACTGTTCGTTTTCTTCCATCAACGGAACCAATCGTTCCTGAATATCAATCACCAATCCAATGGTGTTTTCTCTTAAAATGCGCATCCTATAATAGTTAAAAGTTTCAAATCTTAATTTGTTGTCATTCATTGTCATTAGGTCATTCAATTGTTATTGATCGTAAACTCATACTTCGTTTCTACTATGAATAACACGAGTAAATGAACATCAAATGACTATTTTACTGGAAACTGCGACTGATAACTTATTTCAGTCCCGCCTGCTCGCGCGACTTATGCCCCAAATAGCCGCCATGATGGCGTTTGGCGTATTCTTCATTATTGAAGCCAATTCGTTTCATCAGCATTACAACTAATACATCGCCAATTACAGTCATTACAGTAGTCGAAGTACTTGGAGTCAATCCAAGGATACAAACTTCTTTAGGATTACCGGTTTCAAGGCAAACATCAGCCATTTGCGCAAGCTGTGATTCTTTGTTGCTGGTAATCACAATTAACGGTAGTCCGGGATGAAGATTTTCTGCAAGATCAACCAATTCCAGTATTTCGCGTGTTTTTCCAGAGTTGGAAATAAGCAAAAGTACATCATTGGGTTGAATCACACCAAGGTCGCCATGTTGCGCATCGCTCGGGTGCAAAAACACAGCGGGCGTACCAGTCGAACTAAAAGTAGTTGCAATATTTAAGGCTATTTGTCCGGCTTTTCCCATTCCGGAAGCAACCAGTTTACCTTTTAACTGATGAACACGTTCTTCGATTATGTTGATTGCTGTTTCGTAAGCCTCAGTTACCGGAATATTTTGAATTGCCTCGGCTTCCTGCCGTAAAACCTGTTTAATATCTTCGAGCATTTGGTTTGTTTTATGTGCTGCAAAAATAGGCTAAAAAAGTTTAATCAGGCGCAAATCAACTTCCATTTTAAGTGAATCAGAATAATCGAAATTGAGAAATATTGAAATTTAACCTTCATTTATTCGTTTCTATAGAAATTTCAAAAACCAAACCGTAATTAAAATGTTGATATGTTTTAAAAATGCAGAAAACATTATTCTGATTGATCTAATTATGCAGATATTTAAATGCTGATAGATAATGCGGTTATTGGTCGGGTAATTCAGTCCCAAAACACCTGAACTTCGTTCGATAAGCAATAAAAATCATACTAACCCATAATTATTTTTTGAAATGAAGATTCATGAATATCAAGCCAGACAAATTTTCAGGGATTATGGCATTCCTGTACCAGACAGCGTTTTATGTTATACCGTTAGCGAAGTTGAAAAGGCTGCGCGCGACATGAACCGGATGGTGGTAGTAAAAGCACAGGTTTTAGCAGGCGGACGTGGAAAAGCCGGTGGAGTAAAATTGGCAAGGACAGTTGAAGATGCTGTAGCTGCAGGGAAGGCAATTCTGGGAATGGACATCAAAGGGTTTACCGTTGAAAAAGTATTGGTTGCCGATGCCGTAAATATTTCTAAAGAATTCTATGTTGGCCTGATTAACGACCGCAATACTAAAAGTATTACCTTGATGGCTAGTGCTGAAGGTGGCGTCGAAATTGAAGAAGTTGCCAAAGAAACTCCTGAAAAAATTATTAAATTTTCGATCAACCCTTTGACCGGTTTATTGGATTATCAAGCCCGGAATGTAGCTCTACAATTATTTGGAGACATTAAGTTGGCAAACAAAGCCGCTTCCATTTTCACCAAACTTTACAAATTATTTGTTGAAACCGATGCCACGCTGGCTGAAATCAATCCGCTTGTACTTACTCCTGAAAATGAAGTATTGGCTATTGACGGCAAGATGAATTTTGACGACAATGCACTTTATCGTCAGCCAAAAATATTGGCCATGCGCGAACCCGATGAAGAGGAACTTCAGGAAATTGCCGCACACGAAAAAGGCTTATCGTATATCAAACTCGATGGTAATATCGGCTGTATGGTCAACGGCGCCGGACTTGCTATGGCAACCATGGACATGATTAAATTGTATGGCGGTTCACCAGCTAACTTTCTGGATATCGGCGGAAGCTCGAATCCGCAGAAAGTGATTGATGCTATGAACATTCTACTCAGCGATAAAAATGTGAAGGCTGTAATGATCAATATTTTTGGCGGTATTACTCGTTGCGACGATGTAGCCAAAGGCCTCCTTAAAGCGCTCGAAGTCCTGATGACTGACATCCCAATTGTAGTTCGTTTGTCGGGCACAAATGCCGCCGAAGGTTTGGCCATTCTCAAAGAAACCGGTCTGCCAACCGTTAGTTCGATGAGCGAAGCAGCAAAAAAGGCCATTGAACTGAGCAAAAGATAAATGCAGTTTAGTGAGCAGGTGACTCCAAGTCACCCGCTCACTACCATACAACTGAATCCAAAAGTCACAACTTGTAACTTATAAATCATAATTTAAAATGAGCATTTTAGTCAATAAAGATACAAAGCTGGTTGTTCAGGGAATAACCGGACGCGATGGTAAATTCCATACCGGCTTAATGAATAAATACGGAACCAATATCGTTGCAGGGGTTTCGCCAGGCAAAGAGGGCGAAACAGTTGAAGGCGTACCTGTTTTCAACTCGGTAGAGAATGCGGTAAAGGCTACAGGAGCAAATACTTCCATCATTTTTGTTCCAGCTGCTTATGCTGCCGATGCCATTCTCGAAGCTTCTGAAGCTGGAATCGCATTGGTCATTGCCATAAGCGAGGGTGTTCCGGTTCAGGATATGATTCGGGTAACTCCAATCCTGAAACAAAATGGAACACTTTTAATTGGTCCCAATTGCCCCGGATTAATTACCCCCGGACAATCTTTGGTAGGAATCTTACCTGCCATGATTTTCAAGGAAGGTAATATTGGATTTATTTCCAGAAGCGGCACTTTGACTTACGAAGTTGTCAATTTACTTACGCTAAACGATTTCGGACAAACAACCGTTGTTGGAATCGGTGGCGATCCTGTTGCAGGGCTCTATTTCATCGATCTTCTGGAACGATTTGAAAACGATCCGGAAACCATTGCTGTTGTTTTAATTGGTGAAATTGGTGGGGATGCCGAAGAGCAAGCCGCTCAGTTTATTGCTGAGAAAATGACCAAACCTGTTGTAGCATTTATTGCTGGTCAAACAGCACCTCCCGGGAAACGGATGGGTCATGCCGGTGCCATCATTTCGAGCGGATCAGGAACTGCTGCAGAAAAAATAGCAGCTTTTAATCGTGCCGGTGTTCCGGTAGCCAAAGAACCTGCAGAGATTCCTGAATTGTTGAGGAAGAAGTTGGCGGAATTAAAATAAATGATCAGTAAATAAAAGAGGTTACGAGTTGCGGGATGCGAGTTGCGGGTTTGTTTTAACTCGAAACCCGTATCTCGAAACTCACAACAATATATAAATACATCCTTCGAAGGCAGCCGTTTGGTTTGCCTTTTTTTCGTAATTTCGGGCTTTCAATCGCAGGAATATGTTGAATTATCTTAAAATAGACTCGGAATCGGAAATCCCAAAATACAATCAGGTTGTCGACTTGTTTATTTCTGATATTGAGGCAGGTATTTTCAAGCAGGGACAGCGTATTCCGTCGATCAACGAAACGAGCGAAGAGTTGCTCCTTTCGCGCGACACGGTTGAAAAGGCGTACGTTTACATGAAGAAAAAAGGCATAGTTTTAGCAGTTCGCGGCAAAGGATATTACATCAACCAAGTGAACGTGAGCAAAAAGCTCAAAATATGCATGATCTTCAACAAACTCAGCAATTACAAGCGTAGTATTTACTACTCTTTTGTAAAAACGATGGGAGCAAAAGCCGGTGTCGATGTATTTATTTACAATTACGATCTGGATGAATTTGAGGCCATTGTGAATAAAAACCTGAACAACTACGACTATTTCGTGATTCTGCCCCACGTCAGGAACGAAAATGCCAACATCAGCGAAGTCATTAAGAAAATACCACGCGAAAAGGTTTTGATTGTCGATCGTTTTTTGGAAGAATTGAAAGATTATCCGGTAGTTTATCAGGAATACGACAAAGACATTCAGTCGGCTCTCACTTGTGGAATCGACCTTTTACGCAAATACAGCCGCTTGAATCTCGTTTTCCCCCAGGCCGAATATTATCCGCCATACATTGTTCGTGGATTCCGGATTTTCTGTCAGGTTCATGGATTTGACAACGCAGTAATTGACCGGATGGAAGATTCGGAAATCAATGCCGGAGAAGCTTACATCATTGTTTCTGATGATGATTTGTATGCTTTTATTCGCCGGATCAAGCAAAAAAACTGGACGCTTGGTAAAGATTGTGGTGTGGTTGCCTACAACGAAAATCAGGTAAAGGAAATACTGTGCGAGGGGATAACTACCATTTCAACCAGTCATGAAGAAATCGGGCAACTGGCAGCCCAAATGATACTAACCCAAAAATTTGAACGGATCAAAAGTCCGTTTCAATTCATCAGGAGAAATTCGCTGTAAAAAATTGTTGTGGGTTACGGGTTTCGTGTTACGAGTTAAAATAAACCCGAAACCTGTAACCCGCAACCCGCAAAGTTTTACTCCAACAGTTCGTTATCGTGCATTTCTTTCATGAAGGTAACAAAGTCGTTTTTGCGGTCAGAATCCATCCATTCCATGCTACGACGTGGATGAGCATTCAAGGCTCCCGAAATTAAATAAGGAATATGATAACCCCAATCAATTTGTTTTTGCATCGGGTGAACATGATCCTGAATTACTTGCAACAAAGGCAACAAGCGGTATTTCGGATTTTTAAGGAAAGCAATCAAAATTTCAATCGGGCAATTTCCGGCGCCGCGACCAAGTCCCATTAAAGTGGCATCGAGCATGGTGCAACCTTCCATAATAGCGGTATAGGTGTTCGACATGGCCATCTGCATGTTGTTATGCGCGTGGATTCCAATTTCTTTCCCAGGCAAAACATTCATATATTTGCGAACCAAATGTTGAATTGATTCTACATACATGCTACCAAAGCTATCAACAGCATAAAATACTTTAACGCGCGACTGGGCAATGTCTTTCAATGCTTCGTCGAGTTCAAGCTCTCCAACAGTTGAAACAGCCATCATATTAATGCAAACTTCGTAACCTTTATCCATACAATGATGAGCTAAAGCGATGGCTTTATCCACCTGATGCACATAACAGGCCACACGAATCATATCAAGAAGGCTATCCGAAGCCATAGGAATATCATCGAGATCGATGCGACCAATGTCAGCCATAGCCGAAAGTTTCAGACTGGTTTCGTTTTTGCCTACAATGCGCTCCAAATCTTTCTGATGACAGAATTTCCATGGGCCCATTTCTTTACGACTGAACGCTTTTTCGCTGCTCAGATAACCGATTTCCATGTAATCGACGCCAGCTTCAACACAAGCATTGTAAACACCGCGAACAAAATCGTCCGAGAATTGCCATTTATTCATCAGCCCGCCGTCGCGAACGGTGCAGTCCATTACTTTTATTTCTTGCTTAAACATTATCTCTGATGTTGAGGGGTTATCTACACCGGTTTAGTACTCGTATTTTTCAGTATTTCAAGTTCTTTCTTCACATTATAGCGCATAAGAGTCCAAAAAATATCTTCAAATAAATCGGGATTGAGACCCAATTCAACTGCCCATTCCCGCCGTTTCACGATGACTTCTGCTTGACGATTTTTAGCAATTACAGAAGCTTCGTCGGTCTTGAATTTCACGATCTCTTTCACAAACTCGTAGCGTTGGCTATACAGTTTCATAATTTGATAGTCAATACCGTCAATGGCTTCCCTAATTTCTTCAATATTTTTGCAGCTCTCCGGATTCTTCATTTGCAACTAAATTTGTCGCAAAAATAATAATCTAATCCAATATGACGGATTATCCTGATAATTTATCACGAATATTAACCGAAACGGCAAGAATCGTCAAAATACTAAAAAAATTATAAAACATAATAAAAACTAAACTTCAGTATGATCAGACTTCACTAAAAACCCAACTCGTCGCTGATTTCCTGCATGGCTACCAAAGCCATTTCAGCAAAATCGTTGATGGGGATTCCAATTAGCTCACATTCCAGAATGTTTTCGCGCTTTACTGATGCTGCAAAAGCCTTTTCCTTCATTCGTTTAGTGATGGATTTTGTTTTTACCGATGCCAGTTTTCTGTCAGGGTAAACCATCGCTGTTGCCATTATAAGGCCAGTAATGGTTTCGCCAGCCGCCAGTGCGTGTTGGAAAACGGTTGTCCGTTCTTTCCCGGTTGCCATTTCGTTGTGCATCACAATGGCGTCAATGGCTTCAGTAGAAAGTAACCCTTCGAGCATTACGGCAGCGTGCGGACCATGTTTATACGGATCGGCATGTGTAACTTCAACATCAATATCGTGGAGTAATCCGGCGATCCCCCACTCTTCCTGATCATTATCCAGTTTTCGGGCAATAGCGCGCAACACGGCCTCGCTGGCTACGGAGTGCTTAATCATGTTTGCATTTTGAATATGCTTATTCAAAAGTTTATATGCATTTTCTCGTGAAATCATTTCAGTAGTTTTATTTTTGCAATTGCAAATTAGCAAAAACAAACCGAATCCTGATGCCTCTCGAAATAGAACGCAAATTTTTAGTCGATACCCGAAAATGGAATCCGACAGATGAGGGAACCCGATTGGTACAGGCTTACCTGAGCATTGACCCAAATCCAACCGTGCGTATCCGAATTGCCGGAGAAAAAGCATTTCTGACCATCAAAGGCCGATCCAAAACCATTTCACGTCCGGAGTATGAATACCAAATACCAGTTGATGAAGCACAGGAAATGATGAATTTGGCCATATCCAATCCGGTTGAAAAAATTCGCTACGAAATAATGCACGAAGGTTTTCTTTGGGAAGTTGATGTTTTTTTAGGAAAAAATGATGGACTGATTATTGCCGAGCTGGAACTTGAATCAGAAAATCAGACATTTCCGCGGCCTGACTGGCTTTCAACGGAAGTTTCGGGCGACCGGAGATACTATAATTCCTTTCTTTCGGAGCACCCTTTTCTGGAATGGACAGACTAGGATGGCCTGATTTTTGAAATGCCTGACAACAAGTTGATGACAAAAACGTTTTACTTGATAGCCAATTAACCGAATAGATATGCAGCTTAAAAAACTTTGTGCAGGATTTATCATCCTGATCAGTGTTTCCTTATTCGCAGAAACCAATCCCGTTGACAAAAAGAAAGAAGTAATACTCAGCAATGCAGATTCCATCAAGTTGGGGATCGATTTTCTGAAAAAACACATCCAGCCAAATACGGTATGGCAATCGGAGAATCCTGAAATATTACGTACAGTAAACGGATTAATCCATTTTGCGGAGGATGAACGCATTGATACCATCCTTATAAAACTTCAAAAATTCCAGACGAACAGAGATCTAAGGTACATCAGCCGTTCGCCCGAAAACGTAAGCGATTCGCTTCAGGTTAAAGGGTATTTGGGTTATCGTACTATTTTGGAGAAAATGAAACAACTCGACCGTGCCATCTGGAATGGAGTTGATATGAAAACAATTCCGTTGCCCGAAAACCTGACTATCAATTCGGACAAAAAAAATCAACTCATCGCCGAGGGTGATGAAGAGGCAATCATACGCAGAACCCGAATCGTCTTACCCGACAGTTTGCAGAATATTTTTGCAATTCAGGATTCGCTTGGAAGAGCACCAAACAATTTTAATAAGATCAAAAATCGGCAGAATGCACGCAGTTCTATGCTTGAAGCTGCCCGCCAACGATTCAATAGCCGACTCGAAAAGATGAATCTTGATTCGGCCATCACAGCCTACCGAAAATATGCAGTGCGCGTATTCTCCGACTCGCTGCAAAACCAACTAAGCGATTCGCTAAAACTACGAAACCAGCAAATCCTCGCTACTTACAACGATTCGATTGTCCGGGCGGTTAATGATTCGATCTGTCTTTATGTGCAAACGCTACAGCGATATGCTCAAAACGATTCGATTTCTCTTAACGTACAAAGCTTAACCGGAAAACCTTCGCAACTTTGGCTACGAAATAACCAACGTTCAATTAGCCGGATGTACATCAAAAACATACAAAACGATTCCATCGGAATTCAACTGATGAACCTCGACAAACAAACCATCGGAATTGCCATTGAGGACAACATTACATTTAACCGGATTGAGCATAAACAACACCGCGATTATGTATTTCAGAAGTACACTCCCAATCAGAAACTAACCAAAATCCAAAAGAGATACAACGTCGTTGCACCCTGGGATTTGGGAGGAAACGGAAACTTAGGGTTTACACAATTGTACCTTAGTAATTGGAAAGCCGGAGGTCGAAGTTCATTTTCGTTCCTGACTGTGCTAAAAGGATATGCCAATTATTCGAATGACAGCAAACTAAAATGGGAAAATAGCGTTGAATTTCGGAACGGGTGGATCAGACAAGGTGGTGATATAAACCAAACGCAGAAAAATGACGATAAACTGGAACTGATTTCACGGTTGGGTGTAAATGCTTTTAAAGATTGGTATTACAGTACTGAAATTGATTATAAAACTCAGTTTTTTAAAGGGTACAACTATCCAAATGATTCTGTTCCAATTTCAACCTTCATGTCGCCTGCCACAACGTTTATCAAACTTGGATTCGACTATAAACCGAACAAAAATTTCTCGTTATTCCTTTCACCAATCACCGCAAAAAATGTTTTTGTACGCGATACCGCTCTGATAGACCAGACCAAATTTGGCGTATCCGCCCATAGCCGAAGCTTCTGGGAACCTGGTCTTAACATCGATCTCCGTTATAAAATAGATATTACGCCACGTATTAGTTATGAAACCAAGTATAAAATGTTCCTGAATTACCAGCAACCATTTAAAAAGATAGATGTAAACTGGGAAAATACCATAGTTGCTCAACTCACTAACCGAATTAGCATGACTTTTATGCTGTATATGCTGTATGATAGCAATGTGACTTTCCCTACCGGAAAATTTGAAGCGAATGGCACTGAAATATTTAAACCCAAATGGCAAACCAAAGAGTTGAGCACAATCGGGTTCTCTTATAAAATAAACAAACACGTTTATCAGAGGAGAAAGATTCATTAAGGAAAGCTAGAAGTCCGAAGGTGGAAGACCGGAGTACAACTCCCAGTGTAGTGCAGCATATCGAAGTAAACCGGTAATGCGGAATCTCAGAAATTAACCTATATTTGGATGCTCTACCTTTATTCTGAGAAATCATCATTAAAAAACGACTCAATGAAAACATATAAAAAATACTTCAAGATAACTGCCCAACCTGCCGATGTTTACAATGCACTTACCAATAAAGTGATGATTGAAATCTGGACTGGAGAAGATGCCGTAATGGAGGCAACTGCCGGGACAGAATTCTCGATGTGGGAGGAAAGTATCTGTGGTATTAACCTGGAATTCGAACAGGATAAAAAAATTGTGCAGGAATGGTTCTTTGGCGAAGAGGACGAGGATAAAAAATCGATTGTAACCATTAAACTTCATCCTGATAAAGGTGGCACCAGCATGGAGGTACACCAAACCAATATTCCTGACGAAGCTTACCGTAACATTTCTGAAGGTTGGGAAGAAGACTATTTCAACGGATTAAATGAGTTGTTTAAGCAATAAGAAAATAAGGGAATAGTCATTAGTCAATTAGTCATTAGGGAAAAAGACATGAAAACCAACTTTCCCAATGACTAAAGACTTTTTCCATTTTCCTATTTGTTTGAAAGCCCTTCATTACCAGTGTCAGCAATGTACTTCCAGTGTCCGTTTGGATCTTTTTTCCAGACCGTCATGTAAGTTCCGCGTGAAGTGTCGTTTTTGGCTACAAATGTCCAGAAACCATAGGTATAACCCAATTCTCCACTTTTGGCGATTATTGCTTTAGCAGGGATCCAGATTAGCACAACTCCGCTGTCACTTTTGCCTTCGTAACTCTTAATCAGGTTTAATTTTCCGATTATGGGCATCCGTTTGGGTTTCAGCAAAACCACGCTATCGTCGGCAAATTCGATGAACGCCTTTTGAATGCCATGCTTGACTGAATAATCGGAAAAGGCAATATCGGCATCCATTAAAACTTTTGGATCGGCTACTGGTTTCGTTTCAGTACACGAAAATAAAACTCCAATAGTAAAAATAAACAAGAATGCTTTTTTCATGGTTTGACTTTTAGTTAGTATTTCTTGTCAGTTCGCGTTCGACTGAGCTCACGCCGAAGTCTAAAGCGAAGCGAAAAAGGATACAATCACATTGAATATGACGGTGGCTGAGCCTGTCGAAGCCGGAACTATTTAGATCCCAACGAAATTAATAAAATACCAATCAGAATGCCAACTAAGTAAATCGCTTTGCGGGGAATATTTTTCTCCTTGAAGACGAGAGCACCCACTGCAAACGAAATAACCACTCCCCCACGGCGTAATGCAGAAACAATGGAAATCATCGATTCCGGATGGCTCAAAGAATTAAAATACAGATAATCGGCCAAAACTAAAAAAACACCAATCAGCGGAATAGACCAACGCCAGTGAAACCGAGTTCGCTCTTCTTTAGGCAACCGCCAACGATTGACTGCCAGAATAGGCAATAATACGACCACCTGATAAAACGAAAACCAAGCCTGAACTGCCATCCGGTCGATTCGGCGCATCAGAAACTTATCGTACAAACCACTCACAGCACCAAGAAATGTCCCAGCCATGATGAGAAACACCCATTTGTTGGCTGAAAAATTTATGCCTTCTAATTTTCCGGCGGTGGATAATAAATAGAAGAAAAACAGTGTAGTGATAACGCCTGCCCATTGTTGAAAATTGAGGTGTTCGTTGAAAATAACAATGGCGCCAATTAAAGTCCAGATTGGTCCTGTTGCACGAATTGGAGCCACGATAGTGATTGGCAGGTTTTTAACAGCGTAAAAACCCAAGATCCAGCTTGAAACCACCAACATCGATTTCATGAAGATAAATCCGTGCTGCCCCAACGTAATTTCAGGAACAAAAAGCTGAATCGCTTTGAAAAATTCAGGATAAAAATTGGAGCCAACCGTAATGGGCAAAAAAATAATGGCACTGGTTAATGTGGAGATGAAAAGTACCGGAATAACTGCATTTTTATGAACCGAAAGCTTCTTGAAAACTTCGTAAATTCCCAACAAAATGGCAGACGACAAGGCTAAAACTACCCACATAGATCAGTTCAATGTTTCAAGTTCAAAATTTCAGGTTTCCTACGATTCGTGAGTCATACTGAACTTGTTCCAGTATCGAAATTACTTCTGCAAATCCATTAGAAAACTCAAAACTAAAAAGACTTGTTGGCTAATAAACAGATTATGCTTTTATCTTAGGGTTTGTTTATTGAAACTTAATGTTCTCCGATGGTTTCACGATACAACTTCCGCTTTCTTTTTTTTTCGCACCACTAAAATAGCGCCAAACAAGGCAAGTAATGCGCCCAAAATGGAAAGCGCCGAAAAATGTTCAGGGGCAATCCAAGTTACCTGAAGCCAGGTTAATACACCCATAATAACAAAAGTGATAATCGGATTCATGATCAGTAGAACACTGACCTTTCCCGCTTCCATATATTTCAGTGCAAGTGTCAAACATACATAGGAAATTAGAGTGTTCATTCCCAAAAAAATTAAAAGCAGCCAATAACCCAAGCTTAAATGAGCCAGATTTCCGAAATTGGCAAATGGTAAGTATAGCAGAATTGGCAATCCGAAAATGAATAAATTCAAGGTAGTTACCGGATGCTGACGTATCAGCTTTTTCTGCATGGCCGCATAAACCGCCCATGTTAGAGCGGCGGAAACTGTCAGCAGCATTCCTTTAGTATATTCGCTTTTATTAGCTGGTAAAGCAGTTAAATGCTGTTGGTAAAAAATCCAGAAACCGAAAAGTGCCAAAAGAAATCCAAGTCCCTGAACCAATGAAAGTTTTTCTTTAAAAAAAACAACACCGAAAATAGCCAGCACAATCTGCCCCGTCTGAACTGCAACTTGCGCATTCCCGGGCGTGGTGTACTGAACACCCCACATAAAACCAATGTAATTCCACGCCAGCATTAAGGTAGAAATAACCAGAATTAGCGAAGGTTTGTACAATATTTTCATGGCCTTAGGATCGTTAAAAAGAGCCCAAATGGCCATTCCTGAAAATGCCAATGAAAAGCGAAACCACACGATAGTGGGCGAATCGATAACGTGGGAGGCAATTTTCAGCGCGATAGCCAAAACGCCCCACATCAAAACGGTGATTAGTGTAAATACAATTCCTTTTGCCTGATTGCTCATCAAAAAAATTTAAATCGTTGCGAGTTACGGGATTCGTGATGCAGGTTTTACTCGTAACCTGCATTACACAATCCGAAACATAAAAAAGGTGCTACCGAATTGAACAGCAACACCTTTCAAAAGTTTTTATCTGTTAGAATATTATCTCAACTGTGCTCCCAATTCACGTTCGTAAGTCGAGACAAATTTCTGCATTATTTTTTCAATCTGTTTGTCGTTCAGCGTCATTTCATCGTTGCGCAAAATGTAGCTGACGGCATACGACTTTTTGCCTTCCGGAACACCTTTGCCTTCGTAAACGTCGAACAAATCGACTGATTGCAGCAGTTTACGTTCTGAACGGAACGCCAAATCGCGAAGTTGGTTGAATTGAACCGTTTTATCGAGCAGCAAAGCCAAATCGCGGCGAACTTCAGGATATTTAGGTAATTCGGCAAATACAACTTTGTTATTTTTCAGCTCAACAAATACGGCATCCATACTGAAATCGGCAAAATAAACCGGGTTTTCAATACTGAAAGTTTTCAGTGTTTTTCCTGAAACCACACCAAATTCAACCAGCTTTTTACCATTAATGAAATATTGCACGCCTTCGCTGATCAGTTCATTTGAGAAACTTTCGGACTTCAGATTAATAACAGAAAATCCCAAACGTTTCAGAATATTTTCGGCATAGGATTTCAGGAGAAAGAACGAAGTTTTATTGGACGGAACCGACCAGTTGGCTGCTTCTTTATCGCCAGAAATAAATACGCCTAAATGTTCTTCTTCGCGATAATTCCGAACTGGATTTTCTTTTAGGCTGCTGCCGTTAAAGAAATAACAGTTTCCGAATTCGTACAATCGCAAATCAGGATTTTTACGATTTGCATTGTGGGCAATCGACTCCAAACCACCATAAAGCAAAGTCTGACGCATGCTTCCCAAATCGTTACTCAAAGGGTTAAACAGTTTAACGGTACTCTCAATCGGAAGCGCCGAATTATTTTCGTAATAGGATGTTTTGGTGAGTGAATTCGACCAAATTTCGTTGAAGCCTTGTGCGGTAAGCATTTCAGCAATCAAATTCCGGAGCTTGGTTGGATTTGGCTTTACAGAATATTGCAACGATGCATTAACCTGTGTAGGCAGTTCAATATTATTGTACCCATAAATACGCAAAATATCTTCAATCACATCGCATTCGCGAGTAACATCAACGCGATATGGTGGAACCAGAAGAGAAAGGCCGGTTTCTGTTTCCGATTCTATACGTATTTCGAGAGCTCCCAAAATTTGCTTGATCGTTTCCTTTCCCAAATCAACACCAATCAATCGTTTTACATTGGTATATGACAAATCCACTTTAAAACCCGCAACCGGATTTGGGTAAACATCAACAATTTCCGAAGAAATTTCGCCACCAGCCACTTCTTTAATCAATAAGGCCGCGCGTTTCAGTGCATAAATAGTTCCGTTCGGATCTGTTCCACGCTCAAAGCGGAACGAAGCATCGGTGCTCAATGTATGACGACGGGCTGTTTTACGAATATAAACTGCATCGAACCAGGCGCTTTCAATAAAAATACTTGTTGTCGTATCTTTTACTCCTGAACCGAGACCACCAAAGACACCGGCAATACACATGGCCGACGAATCATTACAAATCATCAGATCATCAGGATGCATTTCGCGTTCGATTCCATCGAGAGTAACGAACTTTGAACCGGCATCGGCAGTGCGAACCACCACTTTACCACCCCTAATTTCGGCTGCATCAAACGCATGAAGCGGCTGACCAGTTTCAAAAAGCACAAAGTTGGTAACGTCAACAATATTATTGATTGGCTTCAAGCCAATTAGTTTCAGATTATTTTTCAGCCATTCAGGAGACTCCTTTACAGTCACGTTCGAAACGGTAACTCCGGAATAACGCGGACAAGCAGCCGGATTGAGAACCTCAACCGGAATCGAAAGTGAATGATTATCGACTTTAAATGCGTCAACTGATGGACGGTTATAGCTAATCGGATGTTTTTGATTGATGTAGGCAGCCAAATCGCGGGCAACACCAATGTGAGAAGCCGCGTCAATCCGGTTTGCCGTCAGGTCAACTTCAAGCACAAAATCCGACTCAATTTTGAAATATTCACTGGCAGGAGTTCCGGGAACAGCCGATGGATCGAGTACCATAATTCCGTCGTGACTTGCACCCAGTCCAATTTCATCTTCGGCACAGATCATACCTTCAGAAACTTCACCTCTGATTTTCGATTTCTTGATTTTAAATTCTGCGTCACCATCGTACAAAGTTGTACCAACGGTAGCAACCACCACTTTTTGTCCGGCAGCTACGTTGGGCGCACCGCAAACAATGGGTAGAACTTCGCCATTACCTACGTTTACTGTAGTTTTGCTCAGGTGATCCGAATCCGGATGTTGTTCACAGGTTAAAACTTCACCAATCACCAGACCGCGTAAACCTCCTTTTATGGTTTCCACTTCTTCCATGCTTCCAACTTCCAGTCCAATCTGCGTAAGGAAAGCGGAAACTTCATCGGCAGTATAATCGAGATTGATGTATTCTTTTAACCAGTGGTACGATATGTTCATGATAAATGTCTTTTATGTCTGAAATTCAATGATCGGCAAAAGTAAATAAAATTTAGGGGGAAGGGAAGAAAATTGAACCGTAAATAATGACAAATTAAAACCGACGAACGACCATCACTCCGATTGTTTTCGTTTATAAAGACTCTGTTTGCTGAAATAAGTCATGTTTATTGCTTTTTCACGACATTTATCAGCATTGAAACAGGTCATTATTTCTATATTTCAACCCAAATAAAAACCAAACCCATTCAGAATGAAAAAGATCGGAATTTCTATAGGCATATTTTCACTATGCCTATATTCTTGCTTGAATATCGATGCCCAA
>JBBQXI010000030.1:0-17979 GCA_038209805.1 Bacteroidales bacterium
TTTGCAAAAACTGGTAATATTCCAATGGAATGGCCGTACAGTATGAGAAAGCTTTATCCTATTGAGACAAAGATGTGCCACCCAGTGACTGGTGAACTTGTTATGGCCGGTTTCGGATATGATTTATTATTAAATCATCGCAGAGAATCCTATTTTATTTTTCTTTATTATGGCTTTGAGTTTGCGATCAATCTTGGAGGACCTTCAATAAGAGGATATGAAGAATGGTTAGAAAAGAACAATCAGATAAGCCCAATAATTGAAAGAAATGGAGCACAGGTTGTAAAAGAGATAATTGATGGTAAAGATACCTTTGTGATTCGTGGAGATTTTGATTTGAATAAAGGGAGATTATTTGACAATGAAAGGCTAAAAGAATACCTTACATAACTTCAGCTACCCGTCAAGTGCGGCAACGGTGGTTTTCGGTGTGCATCTTTCCGCTCGGGCTGCTTATCGGCTTGACAGGAATCGAAGATCGGCGATAGCCAAATCGCCCGCAATCCGCCCATGGGTGTAGCTTCCAATGTTGCCCCACATCGGGCGACACAAAATTGATTATTAGGAACAGCAGGTATCATAAAAGACAACTTAATTGAGAGCTAATTAATTTAAAGCAATAACATATTTATCACAGTTAGAATTCAAAAACATGAAAATAAACCCATTACTTTTAGTTTGTATCCTTTTATGCCTGACTAATTGCAGTCGATCAGTCTCTAATTCAAAGAAAACAAACGATTTAAAAATAGATTCGCTAAGCTCGATGGGAAACAAAAATGAATTAATTATTCAAAATAAATGCGCAGTGATTTACAATCCTGATTCATTGAAGATCGAAATTATGAAAAAATCAGGAGAAGAAAATTTTTATACAGCTGCCGATGATGCAATGTATTATATTTCTCAAACAAGAGCATTTTTAGAAAAGCATTATGTTGAAGTAATCGAAACAGATTCTCACGTTGTTGATTTTTACATAAATGGGAAAAGTATTACGCGATTTGATTTAAGTGGGAGAGACAAAGTTTGGGGTATTATATTATTCAACGGGACTGATAAACCAATTGACTCAGATTTGACGAATATAGAACCTGATTACGAAAGAATAATGAAAAATGAACTATCCCAAATTACAAAATAGAGGTTTATGGAGACTAAAATTTGTTTTATTACTGGTGCAAATTCTGGAATTGGAAAGTCAGCCGCCATTCAACTGGCACAATTGGGATACTTTGTTTTGATGGGTTCGCGAAATAGAGAACGAGGTTTAAAAGCGGTTGCAGAAGTTAAAGATAAATCCAGGTCTGCTTTGGTTGAGCTGGTCGAGATCGATCTATCTTCAAAAGAATCAATTTTTACTGCAGCTAAGCAAATAACTGAAAGGTTTGAAAAACTTGATGTGTTAATCCATAATGCTGCCGATTTTGACATCTCCAGAAAGCAGCCAATCCAATCGGTTGATGGCATTGAGACGATATGGGCAACCAATCACATTGGTCCGGTACTTCTAACCAATCAACTTTTAGATTTGCTGAAAAAGAGCGAGCAAGGAAGGATTATCACGGTGGCATCAAAAGGTTTAATGTTGCACCCGCGATTAACCGTCGATTTGAACGATCCTGAATATAAAACAAGAAAGTTCAGTGTTCCCAAAGCTTATTATCAATCGAAAATCGCTCAGGTCATGTACACGTATTGGTTAGCTGAAAAACTTTCAGGCACCGGCATCACAGCCAATTGCGTTAGGGTAACAAATGTCAAAATTGATATTAGCCGATACTCCAGTTTATCAGGACTGATGAAGTTTATGTATTCAATAAAGAGTAAATTTTCAATTCCTCCGGATGAGATGGCCAAAACCTACACGTATTTAGTAACTTCCGTAGATTTAAATAAAACCACAGGAAAGTATTTTGATGAAAAGAATCAGACCGTTGATTCTTCAGTGTACAGCAAAGACGAAAAAAATATTGAGGATTTAATGAATCTGACTTTGAAATATACTGAATAAAAGATCGTTACCAATAAATGGACTATCGGGTTTAAAATAATCAGACATTCGAGATGAGAAAGAAGGCAATCATATTAGATTTAGACAATACCATTTATCCGGTCAGTTCCATTGGCGACCGGCTTTTCAAGTCGCTGTTTTCGCTTATTCGCGAAAGCGGCGAATACACAGGCGATTTTGAGCAAATCAGGTTCGAAATTATGAGACGGCCATTTCAATACATTGCCGATGAATTCTCGTTTAGCGAAAGCCTGAAAACCAACTGTTTTAAGCTGCTGGCGAACCTGACCTACGACGAAAAAATGCAACCTTTTGAAGGTTACCAAACGCTATTGACTCTTCCAATCAGAAGGTTTTTGGTAACTACCGGCTATACCAAAATGCAGCACAGTAAAATTCGTCAGCTCGGAATTGAAAACGATTTTGAAAAAATCTTTGTCATTGACCCTGACCAGTCAACCCTAAACAAACGCGACCTCTTTGAGAAAATACTGGCCGACTACAACTTCAGTGTTGATGATGTGTTGGTTGTCGGCGATGACTTGAACTCAGAGATTTTACACGCCAAAGCATTGGGAATAGAAACGGTTTTGTACGATTATCTTTCTCAATTTCAGGAATCTGAAGGTCAAAAAGTAATTCGAAACCACAAAGATTTACATCTTTACCTCTAAAGTATTCCTGAATCGTTTCAACCTTTCGGCTAGTCGTGCGTTCCTGAATCATAAAGCAAAACGATGAAAACGAAAATACTACTATTTATTCTACTGGTTGGAACGCTTCTGGTGCAGGCTCAAAACAGCAAACTTCAAAATCTGGACATCAACCTTAGCACGGTCAAATACCCGTATGAAGTACATTTCCTGAATTTGCACATTCAGAATCAGGATCTAAAAATGGCTTACATGGATGTTCAGCCTGAGAAACCAAACCACAAAAGTATTGTGTTGCTGCATGGTAAAAACTTTAATGGTGCCTATTGGCAAACCACCATCAGCGAATTGGTGAGAAATGGATTCCGCGTGATTGTACCCGATCAGATTGGCTTCGGAAAATCGTCAAAACCTAAGTCATTTCAGTATAGTTTTCAGCAACTGGCACTCAACACCAAAACACTGCTCGACAGCCTGCACATTAATAAATCGGCAGTACTTGGACATTCGATGGGCGGTATGCTCGCAACTCGATTTGCCCTAATGTTTCCTGAAACAACCGAAAAACTTATACTCGAAAACCCCATTGGGCTGGAAGATTACAAGCAGTTGACGCCTTATAAACCGGTTGACTTTTGGTACAAAAATGAACTGGCTCAGAACTACGAAAAAATAAAACAGTACCAGCTTGCTTTTTACTACAACAATCAATGGAAACCGGAATACGATCCATGGGTGAATCTGCTCGCCGGATGGACACTCAACAAAGATTACCCGCTAATTGCATGGAATGCCGCACTAACTTACGACATGATCTTTACACAACCCGTCGTTCAGGAATTTCCATTACTGAAATGCCCTACCCTGCTCATCATTGGCACCCGCGACCGCACAGCTCTGGGAAAGGCACTCGCCAGTCCTGAAGTGCAAAAAACAATGGGACTTTACAACGAACTGGGTCGGAAAACACAGCAGAAAATACCCAACTCGCGCCTGGTTGAGCTCGACAATGTCGGTCATTTGCCACACATCGAAGCCTTTGAACGGTTTATCAGTCCATTGCTAAAGTTTCTGAACGAATAGATAAACCGCCATGCTTCCGGAACAAATCACGACCATCGACGAAGTTATTGACACGCTGGAAATCATCATTTCAGAATCAGAAAAGAACAACGATACATTAGGCTATTTTGCTGCCTTATATCAGAAAGTAACCATCAAAGTAAAAGAAGGAATTGCATTGGGTTCTTTTGAAGACGGTGTGCGCATGGAGCAATTGGACGTGATGTTTGCGAAAAGGTACATCGATGCTTATTTTTCATTCAAAAAAGGCGAACCCACCACTCTTTCATGGCAAAAGGCGTTCAACTTTTCGAGCCATTACCAGCCCATCGTTTTGCAGCATCTGCTACTGGGAATGAATGCCCACATTAACCTCGATCTGGGCGTTGCAGCTAATGAGATTTCTCAAGGCGGAAACATCGCTGATCTGGAAAACGATTTCAACCGAATCAATGAGATTTTGTCATCGCTGGTTCACGATGTAGAGAAGAATCTATCGGAAGTTTGGCCAACCTTAAAGCTCATTTTAAAACTGGCAGGCAAAGTCGACGATTTCATGGTCGATTTTAGTATGAAGTTGGCACGAAACGGAGCATGGAAATTTGCCAATGAACTTTCGGCATGTTCCAGCGATCAAATTGATTCGTTGATTGAGACCCGAGATCAGAAAGTGAATGCAAAGGCAAACATCATTACATCACCCGGAATAATAGCTACAATTGTCATGTTCATCATTCGGGTGATGGAGCGTGGCTCGGTTGCCAGCAAAATAAAGAAGCTTAACTAAATGACAGAAAAGAAAAAAATATTAGCAATAATTGGAAGTGCAAGTCAAAATTCAGCAAATCAAAAACTTGTTGACAATTTGATATCCCTGACAAAAGACGACTTTGTTTTTACGATTTATGATGAATTAAAAACACTTCCTCATTTTGACCCGGAACTTTCTGCAGGCAATCCACCCAAACAAATTATAGAACTTAGGGATAAAATAGATAAAGCAGACGGAATTGTAATCTGCACACCTGAATATATTTTTAGTATTCCGAGTGGACTGAAAAATGCCATCGAATGGTGTATTTCGACAACCGTTTTCTCGGATAAGCCCAGTGGACTTATTACTGCATCGGCAAGCGGACTAAAAGGGCACGAAGAATTACAATTAATAATGAAAACTGCAATGGCGGAGTTTACCGACGAAACAACTTTGCTCATTCAAGGTGCAAAAGGGAAAATTGACAGTCAGGGGCAAATTATCGACCCCAAAACAACCAATGATTTGAAGAAATTCGCAAATGCGTTTATCGCTTTGGTAAAAAACACCCACCAGTAAGAGCAACCGATCTGTATTAAGCCCGGTTGTACCACGGAATAATTGTCTCCGTCCAGTTAATGAATGATAAATTAACCTCCGTTTAAGCATAATCTTTCGGGTAATCTCTATTTACCAACGAAAGCAAAATAGCTAGATTTATTTTACTACCATATCCAAAATGGCACTATCATACAAAAAACTTATATGACATCTTATATATTCGTTAACTTTTAGGGGGTCATACATTTATTTTTTACAATAATTAACAATTGTAATAAATTTCACATTACCTTTCATCTGTTTATAATTTGCTTTTTAATTGACAGATGCCTGCTTGGCGGCAGACAGGGAATTAGCCATTACAAACATTCCCCTGTGCGTGAGATTATTTCTGATGGCTCGTTTCATTTTACAAACACGTTTAATCCGATTCACAAAAATTCAATATTATATCATATCCAAAAATCATCATTATGAAGAAAAACCTTTACTTTTTTTTAATCATGCTCTTTGTTTCGCTGAGTGCAGCAGCTCAGCGGCAAACAGTCACAGGTGTTGTGCGTGACAAAGCGAGCAATGACGTGATTCCCGGAGCTAGTGTGCTCGAAAAGAGAACTGCGAATGGTACAATTACCGGGGGAACTGGCGAATTTACCATAACTGTCGGCCAGAACGCCACTCTGAAAATTTCGTTTGTTGGGATGGATGCCATGGAAGTTCCGGTTGGTAATCAGACCCACATCGTGGTACTTCTCGAAGAATCAACCGAAATGCTGAGCGACATTGTTGTTACCGCCCTGGGTATCAAACGCGACAAAAAAGCCTTGGGCTACGCGGTTCAGGACATGAAAGGCGACGAAATTCGCGAATCGAACAACAGCAATATCGTAACCGCGTTAACCGGTAAAGTTGCCGGAGCGCAAATCATTACTTCATCGGGGCAGGTTGGAGCTTCTGCAACAATCAAGATCAGGGGTAACAAATCGCTTGATGGGATGAGTCAGCCTTTGTTTGTAGTTGACGGAATACCAATCATGAACAATACCAGCGACGCGAGAAACTCCATCAGAACTGACTTTGGTAACAGCGCCATGGACATTGACCCGAATACCATCGAGAGCATTAGTATTCTGAAAGGCCCGAGCGCCAGCGCCCTTTATGGTAGCCGCGCTGCCGACGGTGTGATTTTAATTACCACAAAAAAAGGGAATCTCGCCAGAAAAGGCTTTTCGGTTGACGTTTCTTCTTCACTGTCAGTCGACCGCGTTGGCGAACTACCTAATTACCAGAACATGTACGGACAAGGATACAATGGTGATGAGTACAACTGGAAAACCAATTATTCGCAATATGCTACTTATCAGGCTTTCCACGATGCCCGCGAATTTAAATGGGCAACCGATGGTACAGGTCGCCGGATGGATTACGACGAAAGCTGGGGTACACGTCTTGACGCTGGATTGCTGGTTGACCAAATGCAGGGAAAACAACAGCCTTGGGTTTCGAACCCCGACAACGTGCGAAACTTCTACGAAACTGGTATTACCACAAATAATAACATCGATCTGAACATGAATAATGATCGTGTTACCGCACGCTTTTCGGTTGGTTATAACAGTCAAAAAGGAACAATGCCCAATACCGATCAGGCCAGATTAAATCTGGGTTTAAACTCAGGATTTAAGGTAACTGATAAATTTAAGATCGATGTCAGCCTGAATTACATTGATTTAAGCAACAACAATTTGCCACAGACCGGCAACAGTATGCGTAACCCACTGGTCGAATTCAACAGTTGGTTTGGACGTCAGGTCGATATGGGCTACCTGAAAGCTCATTATAATGACATCGTTGATTACAATGGCACCCCAATGGCATTTAACTGGATGATGGATTACCCAACCCAGCACCAAAATCCGTATTGGATTGCCTATAACAACACCATGTCGCGCGACAGGCTTCGTACCATGGGAAATGTTAGCGCAACTTATACAATTGCAAAAGGAATAGACCTGATGGGACGTATCGGAACCGACTATTATACCGAGAAACGATTCTACAAATTTCCGCAATATTCGCGCGACTGGGATACCGACCTAACCAAATCGGCCGTTAACGGTACATTCTGGAAGCAATACCAAATGCTTAACGAAACCAATGCCGACCTGATCCTGACCATCAAAAGGAATATCACTCCTGCGATCAGTTCTTTTATAACTGTCGGTAGCAACTACCGCTCATCGTACGACCAGTATTCAACTGTTTCAGGTACAAATCTGGTAATACCGAATTTCTTCTCAACATCGAATATCGAAGGCACTCCAAGCGTGTCATTTACCGAATACAAGAAAAAAACAAACAGTGTATTTGCATCAGCAAACTTTGGGTACAAAAGCTACCTGTTCCTCGACCTGACTTACCGTACCGACTGGAGTTCAAGTCTTCCGCAATCGAACTGGCAATATAACTACCCATCGGCAAACATAGGATTCGTATTTACCGAAGCCTTAAAAGACCTGATTAACTTCAATTCAAACATTATTTCTTTCGGAAAACTTAGAGCAGGGTATGCCATTGTTGGTAGCGACACCAGTCCATACCAATTAAACCCAACGTTTAACACCGGAGGCACTCCTTTTAATGGAGTTACTTTATACACCCAATCGTTGAGTTTACCAACCGCCAACCTGAAACCACAAAAAACCAGAAGTTTCGAAACCGGTTTGGAAATGAAATTGCTGAATAACCGTATCGGGTTCGATGTTGCCTACTATACTTCTCGCACATTCAACCAAATTTTAGGAGTTGGCGTATCGGCTGCATCGGGCTATTCAACCTGGTATAAGAATGCCGGCGAAATCGAGAACAAAGGTGTAGAGGTACAGCTATCGCTTGTTCCGGTTAAATACAAGGATTTCGAATGGAGTATCGACATGACCTGGTCAAAGAATAAAAATACAGTAGTAAAGCTTGAAGATGGCATCAATCAACTCCAGATCAATACATTGTATTACAACTCGAACCTGATGGCTTTTCCGGGAAAAACATGGGGAACTATTTACGGAACGGATTACCAGAAGAACGAAAAAGGTCAGACTTTAATTGGAGCCAATGGATTACCAATTACGACTACCTCATCGGTCGATCTTGGAAACGTGAACCCCGACTGGGTTGGCGGTTTGAGAAATACCTTCAGGTATAAAAATTTAAGTATGAGCATACTTATTGATGGCCGTCAAGGTGGCGATGTGGTAAGTATGACCAAAGCTGTTGGCCAATATGGTGGTATTTTGCAGAATACCGTTGAAGGTGGAATCCGCGAAAACGGGATGATTGTTGACGGCATTTATAATTCAGGAGTTAAAATAAACAATGTTGATGTAAGTGGACAAGCAAATGCTACCCGAATATCAGCACGTACTTATTTCAAGGCTACACGTCCGTGGGGATCGTTGGCCGTTGTTGACGGAAGTTTCATCAAATTGCGCGAAGTAAACCTGAATTACACCGTCAATGCAGCTACTCTCCAAAAAATAGGCATCAGCAGACTGACACTAGGCTTGTTTGGAAATAACCTGGCGCTTTTGTATAAAGACAAATCGAACGATGTGAACATCGATCCTGAAGTTTCGAGCGGTGGATCTATATCCGGAGTTGGCCTCGAAGCCTACCAACTGCCTGTCGCCAGAACAATTGGGTTAAAAGTTAACGTTAGTTTCTAATTCTAAAGAAAGATACACATGAAAAAAATTATCATACTCCTCGGAATAGTAACTCTGGCGTTCTATTCGTGCACCAACGATTTTGAGGAAATAAACACAAGCCCGAATAGCCCGACCCTAGCACCGGCTACCAATGTTTTTGGATATTCCATCCAGAGTATCGCGCAGCGTTTTGGTTCAACCGAAATATTTTACCCAGGCGCATTTGTTGGCTATACCGCCAAAGGAACCTACAACCTGGTTAACCGTTATGCCGAAGTTGCTCCAACCTCGCACTGGACAAATCTTTACACATACGCCATTGGCAACCTCAACTCAGTAATTACACAAGCCGAAGCCGACGGTAATAACAACCTAAAAGCAGCAGCGATGGTTATGCGTGCCTATGCATTCCAAATGTTAGTCGATGCATATGGACCAGTACCTTATTCCGAATCAGGAATGTTGACCGAAGGGATTACTTACCCGAAATACGATACTGAAAAAGAGATTTATACTCAGTTAATTTCAAGTCTGAAAGAAGCCAACAGTCTGTTTAATACTTCGGCAACTCAGAAAATTGGCGTTGGCGACTTACTTTACTCCGGAAACATTACCAAATGGAAAAAATTCTGTAACTCGATGCGTTTGCGTCTGGCTATCCGTATTTCGAATGTTGACCCAACAACAGCTTCGACAAACATCGCTGAAATACTGAACGATGCAACCACTTATCCGGTATTTACAAGCAATACCGACAATGCCATACTGAAATTCCCTGGTGGCGACTGGCTCGAACCTTGGGCAAGTGCTTACAAATCGGTTCCTGATGTAAAAATAGCCAAGCCTATCGTTTCAACCATGTCGGATTTTGCCGATCCTCGTTTGCCATTTTATGCCCAGACCAATGCCGCAGGTAAATATGTTGGCCTCGAAGTTGGAGCTGATGCCAATGGGACTAACGAATCGAAAGTGAGTGTAGCTTATATGCAAACCGATATGGGAACTGTTTTTTTCCAGCGCTATTCCGAAGTTGAATTTATCAGGGCTGAAGCTGCCAAACGCGGAATGATTTCCACTTCGGCAAAAACAGCTTACGAAAATGCGATCAAAGCATCATTCGATGAATTCGCCATACCGGCAGCAGCCTATACAACTTACATCACTGCACCAGCCACAGCATGGGCCGACGATCTGAAACAGATCTATACCCAAAAATGGATTGCCTTGTTCCGTTCATGCTGGGAAGCATGGGCCGAAATGCGCCGAACCGATGTGCCGCAACTTGGACCTGCAGTAAACGCCTCCTATGCCGGGCATACCCGCACTCCATTCCGCCTTTCGTACCCGATTGAAGAACGAAATCTAAACCCGAATGTATCAACCTCAGTAACTGAAAAAGATATGTTCTGGGGATATAAAATCTGGTGGGACACTCGCACCGGAGTTCAATAATCCGGATTTAACCTTACCGAAAAAAGAGGATAGTTGGCCGGTTTATTGCTGACTCTCCTCTTTTTCTTTTTACTGGGTTACTAAAAATCAACGACATTCGCACTTTCCTATTCGGAGTGATTTTGATTACATTTATCACTCAGAGCTCTCGAAATGAAAACTAACAGAAAAACATGAAACCTAGAAACCTCGTTCTACTTGGCTTTATCCTAATCAAATTTGTCCTGCAATATGTCCTGATCGATCCGGTGTACGAGCTGCACCGCGACGAATTTCTTCATTTAGATCAGGCTCGTCATTTAGCCTGGGGCTACACATCGGTTCCTCCGTTTACATCCTGGATTTCGTGGATCATCCTGCAACTGGGAAATGGTGTATTTTGGGTAAAGTTTTTTCCGGCGCTGTTTGGCTCTTTAACCTTACTGGTAGTGTGGAAAGCCATCGAAGAACTGAAAGGCGGCTGGTTTGCACTATTATTGGGCGCAATCTCCGTAGTATTTTCCACTTTGATTCGCATCAACATGCTTTATCAGCCCAACTCTCCCGACATTCTGGCATGGACACTACTTTTCTTTACCATCCTCAAATACATCAACACGGAGAACCGCAAATGGCTGTGGTATGCCGGTATTACCTTTGCTTTCGGCTTCCTGAACAAATACAACATCGTCTTTCTTTTAATCGGCCTTTTGCCCGCCATACTAATCACCGAACACCGCACAATTTTCAGGAACAAACAGTTTTATTACGCCATACTTCTAGCCGCTTTGCTGGTATTGCCTAACCTGATCTGGCAATATATCAATGGATTTCCAGTTTTTAAGCACCTCAACGAACTGGCCAGAACTCAACTGGTTAATGTCAACCGCTTCGATTTTGTGAAAGAACAACTGTTGTTTTTCATGGGATCGCTGTTTGTAATTTTAGCCGCATTTGTTGCGTTCTTCATTTATAAGCCATTCAGGAAATACCGAATTTTTGGGTGGTCGTTCCTGTTCACCATCAGTTTGTTTATCTATCTCAAGGCAAAAGGATATTACGCCGTTGGCCTCTACCCTATTTTTCTGGCATTTGGCGCCGTTTATCTGGAACAAATGCTATCTGGGAAACGGATTAAATACCTGCGTCCGGTAATCCTTGCGCTTCCAATATTGATGTTCTTTCCATTGTTGCAGATTGCATTTCCAAATCGAACACCGCAAGAAATCAGGCAACATCCTGAAAAGTACAAAGACTTTGGTATGTTACGCTGGGAAGACGGTAAAGACCACGATTTGCCGCAGGATTTTGCCGACATGCAGGGCTGGAAGGAACTTGCGCAAAAGGTTGACCGGACAATGGACTCCATTCCGGATAAAGAACACACCCTCGTGCTATGCGACAATTACGGTCAGGCCGGAGCCATCAATTATTATTCGAAAATTAGAAACATCAGCGCCGTTTCGATGAATGCCGATTACATCAACTGGTTCAAACTCGATCAGGAAATCAGGAATGTAATATTGGTTCAGGAAGCCAGCGACGACGATCCGGAGCGCAATAAAGAAAGGCCAATGTTCGAAACAGTTGAACGCGTAGGCGAAATAACCAATGAATTTGCACGTGAAAAAGGCACCGCAATTTATGTCTTAAAAAATGCAAAAACCGACATCAATCAAATTCTCCGAAAGGAAATAGAAGAAAGGAAAAGTCGATAAAAAGAAATCTGTAATATTGCAAAACAAGAATTAAATTTGGGTGATTTACGTTTGACCAATGACTGTCTTTTCTTAATCAAAAAAGAATGAAAAAGATACTTTGCTTTCTGATCGGATTGCTGACTTGCATGCTAAATGTTTCAGCACAAACTGATACAATATCATACGGAAATAACGCTTCAGCCGGCCATTACGCTCAAATAAACGGTATTCAATTGTATTACGAAACCTACGGAAGTGGCGAGCCGTTGATCATGCTTCATGGAAATGGAGGTTCAATTGATGCTTTTCGCTATCAGATTCCTTTCTTCGCGAAATATTACCAGGTCATTGCTATCGATAGCCGGCTGCAAGGAAAATCAGGTGGCTCACCCGATGCCATTTCCTATGAACAAATGGCTTCCGACTTCTGCGCTTTACTGGATTATTTACGCATCAAATCGGCCAATGTTTTAGGATGGAGCGATGGCGGAATCGATGGAATAATCATGGCATTGAGATGTCCGGAAAAAGTGAAAAGGCTGGCGATTTCGGGCGCTAACACGGTTCCCGACTCAACGGCAGTTACAAATGCTGATATCCAGGGAATGAAAAATTTTGTGACCAATCCAGGGAAAGCCTCCAAAACAGATGTTGCTTTAACTCAAATGATGATTGATCAGCCCAATATTTCGTATGCCGACTTAGGCAAAATTAGTTGTCCGGTGTTGGTTATGGCCGGCGACCACGACATGATTAAAGCCGAGCACACACTAAAAATTTACCAGTCTATTCCGGGAGCTTCTTTATGTATTTTTCCTGATTCAAACCACGGCGTTTGCCAGCAACATCCTGATTTATTCAACGCAACAGTTCTGACATTCTTATCTAAATAGCTGATTTTAAACTAAAAATATTCAATTCAGAGAATTTCATTCCTCATCTAAAACTTCAAATTCGAAATATTTTCAGACTGAAATGTGATTTTTCATTGCATTGTGCGAATAATAAAGCATCAAAGCAGTTCAGCAATTTATACAGATTGAATCAGTAATTGAAAAATGAATGAGAACAACAGAAAAATCAGATAGGTTTCTTTCCGTCATTGAAATCAATAAGGGAATCATTTACAAGATAACCAACAGTTATTGTAAAGATACCGAGGACCGTAAAGACCTGATTCAGGAAATAATTTCTCAATTGTGGAAATCGTTCGACAATTACAGCGAACAATACAAATATTCAACCTGGATTTACCGGATCGCTCTGAACGTGGCCATTTCATTTTACCGGAAAGAGAATCGACGAAAGACGATTTCAAACCCACTATCTGAAGGTGTTTTTAGTTTTTTCGATCTTAACGAGAACACTGAATCCGAATCTAATCTTGGGTTTCTGCAACAATTCATTTCGGAGCTAAAAGACCTCGACAAAGCCCTTTTACTTTTGTATCTCGAAGAGAAAAGTCATCGGGAAATCGCCGAAATCATTGGCATTTCAGAAACCAATGTTGCCACAAAAATTGGCCGGATAAAAGCCATTTTGAAACAGAAATTTTTAACTCTGGAAAAACAATAGATATGGAAGACATGGATATCATCACAATGTGGAAAACACAAAACGAGAAAATTGAACAGTCGCTGGCTGTCAACAATCACCTCCTGAAGGAAATCATAGGCGGTAAAGCCAAATCGGCTCTATCACAATTAAAACGATTAAAAATTACATTGTTATTCTTTGGAATACTATACCTGTTCTTTTTGGGTGGCCTGATCTCTTTCGCCGTGAATCATTATTCACAGGCATGGAACTACTTTATCATTTCGGTAGCTGCTGTTTTTGCATTAAACACGATAGCAGTGGCAACTTACGCAAAACATCTGGTCTGGCTGAGCCAAATCAATTACGACGGTAGTATTGCCCAAATCCAACAAAATTTATCAGGTTTGCAATCGTCCATCATTAAACATTCACGCATTATGTATTTGCAAACTCCATTTTTCACTACCTTTTACCTTAGCAGTAATTGGTTTCCACAAAATGCTGGCTGGCCGTTTATTCTTTTTCAGGTCGTATTTACTGTTGCCTCAATCTACTCCTCCATCTGGACCTATAAGCATATGAACCTTGAAAACATCGATCACAAAATAATTAAAAGTTTACTTTCAGGCTCGGGTCGGGAAACAGTAAAAAAAGCCATGGATTTTTACAAAGAAATTGAAGATTTTAAGTTAGAAAAATAACCAGAAAGCCCGGATTCCTTATCAGAATCCGGGCTTCATTTTTTAGGAAGTAAAATCTAAATTATTTCACTTCAGTAATCTCAATCACAGCACTTGTCAATTCGTTATTGTTTGGCAGCGACAATCCAATTTTCATCAGGTAATCACCGGATAAGACTTTGCCATCTGCTCTGAAACTACTTCTGGAATCGGATACTTTATTAATTTCCTCAATCTTGTAATTTTTCTTCGGATCTAATCCGGCCAATTTCACAGCACTAAACTGATTGAATGCTCTCGGATGCAAGGAATAGGAAAACAAGATAGACTTAGCCTGATTATCGCTCACATACATCAAAACAGCACGTTCCTGTTCGTAAGGTGAAACCAAACGATACAAGTCACCTTTCCAAATCAAATCTTTCAGTCGGGCATAATTTTGCAGCGCTTGCTGGCTAAATTTTAGTTCATCGGCTGTCAATTCATTCACCCGAATATCGTAACCCATTTTGCCCATCATAGCCACGTCTGTCTTGTATTTCAGCGTTTGTTTGCCCATGGTGGTAATGTGGTTGCACGAAGTAATAGTTGGGAAAAAATACGAATAGCCCCATTGAATGTACACGCGTTCAGCAGCATCGGTATTGTCGCTAGGCCAGAATTCGGTAAAGTATTTCAATGCGCCGTAATCGGTTCGTCCGCCGCCGCCCGAGCAAAGCATGATCGGTAGTTTCGGATATTTCGTGCGCAAACGCTCCATAACTTTATAAAAACTCCGCACATATTCAATTTGCACATGCGACTGATTTTCCTTCTGGTAAACCGAATAAGTGTTGGTCATCATTCGGTTACAATCCCATTTAATGAAGCCAATTTTTGGATTTTTGGTCAGCATATCGTCAACCAATTTATACACGAACTCCTGAACTTCAGGATTAGTCAGATCGAGAACCAACTGATTGCGGTAATAATGTTCTTCGCGATTAGGCAGTTTCAAAACCCAGTCGGGATGTTTTTCATACAATTCACTCTTCGGATTTACCATTTCGGGTTCAATCCAGATACCGAATTTCACACCTTTGGCTTCGGCCTGCTCAACCAGATAACCAATTCCGTGCGGCAATTTGGTTTTGGTTTCCTGCCAATCGCCCAGCCCTGCACGATCGTTCGAACGTGGATATTTGTTTCCGAACCAACCATCATCCAACAGGAAAAGATCGACACCCAATTCTTTGGCACCACCAAACAAGTCTGTCAGTTTTTTCTCATCAAAATCAAAATAGGTTGCCTCCCAGTTGTTTAACAAAGTCAAGCGATTACCATTTCCATCCAACACACCGTAGTTACGTGCCCAATTGTGGAAATTGCGGCTCGCCAAACCTTTACCCTGAGCGCTGTAAGTGAATATAAATTCTGGAGTTACAAAATTCTCATTGGGTTTTAGGTGATATTCCGAAGCAAATGGATTCATGCCCGAAATCATCCGAAGCGAATTGCTGTTATCGATTTCGAACAACAACTGAAAACTACCGGTCCAGCCCAAAGTTCCGGCAATTACTTCTCCTGAATTTTCGGTAGCAGGAGTATTTTTAGCCAGAAAAAACACCGGAGTTGCATACATATCTGCACGTGTACCCAACTTACTGTCGATGGTTTTTATTCCGGCGGTAAGCTGACTTTCTTCCATCCGCATTTCCTGCGCCCAATCGCCATGGAACTGTGTCAACCAATATTTATCGGCATCCCAATGCAGCATCGACGAGGCAAAATTGGTCAGAGTCACCGGATTCTTTTCCTGATGCTTGATCTCAGTCCAGGTTTTGATGATATTTTCTTTCTGGAAAGCTGCAAAATTGAGTCGAACCTCAACCGGATATTTCGAGTCTTTCAGCAAAATGGAAGTGGTTACCACATTTCCATCGCGGGTTACTTTATTGTCAGCCACCAATAATTCAAGCGACGGATTTCCATCGTTGTGAAGCATTTTAATGGCCGGCTCAAACAGGTTATCCATTCCTGAAGGAACATAGGCTTCGTGCTGATTGGGCAAAGTTTTGTAATCTTCCGGATTCATCAGCTTTTCGCCAAGGTAAACCTGGTACAACTTGTGATTTTTACCTACCGAAAAAACCAGTGAGGTATTGTTAGTTTCAATTAAGATTTGTTCCTGGGTCTCGGCTGCCGGGGGAAATTGTGCATAAAGATTTACGACCAGCAAGAGCAGCGCCGAAATCAAAAAATTCTTTTTCATGATTTTTACAGTTTAATTAGACATAAATTGGCAAGCCGAAAGGTATTAAAATCATCTGAAAGTCTGATCAAACAAAAAACAAAAATCGCCGCTATTGCATAACACAATAGCGGCGAAAGATATAGGTCTAAACCAAATAACTACTAATAGTATCCTGGGTTTTGCACATCAGCAATTGCAGGAATCGGTATTAAACGATCGGTATAAGTACTTGGTATTGGACGCAACTTATGGAAATCTTTAATATTAGGGGCTGCATCCACGTTGTAAAGCTTCACACGAGCCACCAAAGTTCCGGTACGTGCAAGATCTTCCCAACGATTTAATTCGCCATACAATTCACGACCACGTTCTTCCAACATAAAGTCTACAAACGGATCAAATCCGGCACCTGAAGGAAGTTTTGGGCTTTTCACCATAGCTTCGGTTAACAACATATTACTAGCTGTTGAAGTTGTATTATTGGCAGCACCATCAATTGTGTAAACTTCAGCTGGTTTGGCTTCACCTTCAGCATAGGCAGCACGAGTGCGTATAACATTGAGGTATTTCAATGCATTTACAAAATCACCTTTTCGGCCATATGCTTCGGCAGCAATCAGGTAAGTTTCGGCTAAACGCATACGGTGAAAATTCCTTGATCCGGCCTGATAGTTGATATCCGAACGCTGATTATCCAACCATTTTAACATACATGGAAAAAGGTTGGTGTCGTATTTGTCAACCGGAATTAACATGTATGGAGCTTTTGCAATATCAATCAACATTTGACGATACTTAGCTCCATCTAATAAAGTCTGTTTAGGATTTGTTGTTGAATAATCGCTCAATGCCCCGTATGATTTTGGAGACATATAAATACAAGTATCGCCAGCCTTGAATTTTGGCTTTCCAACCAGTTCGGCAGGTGTGGTATAAATTACATCAGTTTTATCCTCAGCATTGGTAGAAGGGTTGATGTAATAATATTTAGCAGCCCAAGTAGTTGCAGTTGCAGGATTGTTGCAAAGGAATGTCCTTTTAAAGGTTTTATAAACCCTTGAATCGTTTTTGCGATCCCACAATGATTTAATAATGGCAGGATTTGGACGCATACGTTTCCAGGGACGGCCATTGGCAATATCGCGGATCATACCTGGTTTGATGTCGTATTGAGTAACCCAGTATAAATGCAACTGGTTACCACCATCAGAAGTAGAGCTACCAGCGCCGCTAAACAGTGGATCTTTGGTATACTCAACATCCCAAATAATTTCTTTGGAAACTTTTTGATTGTTCTGCTCAAACACATTGTAGAAGTTCGACTCCAATGCGAATTTACCTGAATTGATAACAGCTTCTGAATAAACAGCTGCGCTATCTAAATCGGTTGCTTTACCACCACGAACAGATGCTTCGGCACTGATACGCGTCAGGTAAACTTTAGCAAGCAAATGAGAAGCTGACCATTTAGTTGCACGGCCGCGGTCGGCTTGTTGGTAAACATCTGGCAAAACAGCATAAGCAGCTTTCAGGTCACTAATAATCTGTTTGTAAACATCGGCAACAGGTGCACGTTTAAAATCAGTAACAACCTGTGTTACATTACCTTCAGTAATCAATGGAAGGGCTCCATAATGTTGAACCAAAT
>JBBQXI010000031.1:0-16480 GCA_038209805.1 Bacteroidales bacterium
ACTGGCTTTTTCGAAAACCAGCCTCGATGTACAACGAAATGTGGTTATCGAAGAGTTTAAACAACGGCAGTTAAATCAACCTTATGGCGATGTGTGGCCATTGCTCAGGCAATTGGCCTACAAAGTGCATTCCTACCAATGGCCAACTATTGGTCGGGAAATCAGTCACATCGAAAAAGCGACGATGCAACAGGTCAAAGATTTTTTCTTTGCGCATTATGCTCCCGATAATGCTGTGCTGGTGGTGACCGGCGATGTCGATTTTGATCAGGTAGTGAAATTAGCCGAACGCTGGTTTGGGCCGATTCCAAACCGTAATGTGAAGCCTCGGAATATTCCGCAAGAGCCTACGCAGACTGAAATACGGGAACAGACAGTTGTTCGTGGTGTGCCAAACGATGCGATTTACATGGCATATCACATGGCCGATAGGCTCGCCCCGATGTATTATGCAACGGATGTGGTTTCAGATGTGCTTTCGAACGGAAATTCGTCGCGCATGTACCTGAACCTGGTTCAGAAAGAAAAACTTTTTACTGAACTGGATGCTTATCTTTCTGGTGATTATGAACCGGGTTTATTTGTCGTTTCGGGAAAACCAAGTGATGGCGTATCATTGGAAACTGCCAGAAAGGCCATTGAACGCGAACTCGACCGAATGAAACAAGACCGCGTGCCTGACTATGAACTGGAAAAAGTGAAAAATAAGGTGGAAGCCAACATCGTTTACGGTGAAATGAATTACCTGACTAAGGCGATGAATCTGGCCACTAACGAAATTCTGGACGATGCCAGCCTCATTAATTCGCAGGTTGAAAGTTATCGAGCGGTTACTTCAGAGCAAATTCAGGAGGTTTCGCAACACATTTTTAGACCCGAAAACTGCTCTGTGCTTAATTACATTGCTAAAAAATAGAACATGCTGAATCGTACGATACAACCCACGGTTAACCCGATTGAACACATCGACATGGTGAAGGCCGAAAAGCGGATACTTTCAAACGGTATTCCGGTACATTTCGTCAATGCCGGAACTCAGGATGTGGTAAAAATTGATTTTGTTTTTGAAGCCGGAACATGGTTTCAACCAGCCAATCTGGTAGCGAGCCTTTGTATTTCGATGCTTGAAGAGGGAAGTGAAAATTATACAGCAGCTGAAATTGCCGAAAAAGTTGACTTTTACGGCGCTTACATCCAGTTGACGGTTGACCAGAATCAGGGATTCGTTAGTGTAGTGAGTCTCGGGAAATACTTGCCTGCGATATTGGAAGTAACTGAAGATCTGATTAAACGATCTGTTTTTCCGGAGTACGAGCTTCAGGTGCTGATTGACAAAAACAAGCAGAAATGGTTACTCGAAAACGAGAAAGTTCGAACCCTTTGCCAGAAAAAATTCACACAAGTGATGTTTGGCGATGCGCATCCGTATGCCATCAACAACAAATTGGAAGATTTTGATGTGATCACTCGTGATGATTTGATGCAGTTTTACCACTCGTTTTACCACTCCGGAAACTGCCACATCATTGCCGCCGGAATGATAGATGAAAAAGTACTTGAGCATTTGGATAAGTATTTTGGAGGAAGCGATTGGTCGCAAAATCAGACAGCTGCGCCCGAATATCGCATTTCCACCGATCCGGTGAAAAGGCATCATGTCGAAAAGGTGGGTGGCATTCAATCGGCCATTCGTGTCGGGAAATTCTGGGTTCCGAAAACACATCCCGATTATCACGCATTATCGATTCTGGTAACCATTTTTGGCGGATATTTTGGTTCACGACTGATGACTAATATTCGAGAAGAGAAAGGCTATACCTACGGAATCGGGAGTTTTGTTCTGACTCTGAAACAGGCCAGTTACCTGGTTATTTCAACCGAAGTAGGCAACGAATATGTTGAGCCAGCACTTGCTGAAATTGCAGTTGAGATGCGCCGACTTCAGAACGAACCGATAACTGAAAATGAATTGGAAACTGTAAAGAGCTATTTGCTGGGCGAGTTTTTACGCGATTTTGACGGTCCGTTTGCATTGGCCGGAAGTTTCAAAGCCATTAACGATTTTGATCTGGATTATACATTTTACGACGAGGCGTTGAAGGTGCTGCGCAACATTACTTCGGATGAATTAATGGTTTTGGCGAAACAGTATCTGAACCCTGAAGATTTTTATACGGTAGTGGCTGGAAGCAAATGAATTAGAAGATTTGAAAATTAGCCAATTCGGAAATTACCGTATCTGCGTTGGTATGCTTTGCCCTTCCCTGTCCGCTGCAGGCGGAACCTTTAAACAAAGAAATAAAAGAATTATGAAGGTTTTATGAGTTAATTATTCGAATGGAAGGGAGAAGTAAAATGTTGAACCTTTCCCTTTTTGCGAATCAAGCCATATTTTTCCGCCAAGAAGTTCAACAAATCCTTTGACAATCGAAAGTCCAATTCCGGTACCTTCGTATTTACGGGTACTCGCAAAATCTTCCTGTTCGAAGTTGCCAAATATTCGGTTTTTGTATTCTTCTGAAATACCAATGCCTGAATCTTTCACGAAGAAGTGATACTCTTGTTTGTGCTTTTCGCAACCAATGGCTATCGTTCCGTTAGAGGTGAATTTCACTGCATTGTCAATTAACTGATAGAATATTTTAGTTAAGAGTTCTTCGTCAGTTCGTATCGTCAGCTTTGTATCCTCTGGCATGGAAATGGTAATCTTTTTTTGCTGACAGGAGGTTTTAAATTTCTCGTGAATATGGCTAATCAGCTCAAATAAAACAACTTCCTTTTTTACTATTTTCTGATTTCCTGAAGCCAACAGTGAAATATCCATAATGTTGGTAACAGTATTGATTAGCCGATCACAACTCTCGTTGAGCATTCCGTAGTGACCTTCTTTTTCAAATTCTGTAAAGGACGGATCGGTTATAATTTGACTAAATCCTAAAATGCCGTTTAATGGAGTTCTTATTTCGTGCGAAATATTATTCATAAAAGCGGTTTTGAGTCTATCGCTTGCCTCTGCTCTTTCTTTGGCTTTTATCAATTCCTGTTCGGCCAGTTTTCGCTCTGTAATGTTTTTGTCGATTCCCCGATATCCCTTTAGTTGGCCATCCTGGTCAATAATGGGTAATCCATTGGTAAGCAAACATACGGGCTGTCCATTTTTCCCAACATTCCAGTTTTCCAGATCTTTTATGGGCAATTTATTGGCTGTGATCTCTGTAAATAGGATTGACACTCGATTGGCTTCTTCGGCTGACATAAAGTCGAAGGGTGTTTTTCCAATAATTTCGTTAGGGGTTACGTTAAAAAGATCGATGTCGCGTTGTGAGCTGTAAGTGTATTTGCCATTTTCATCAACTTCCCAGACCCAGTCTGCAGAACTGAATAGAATATCGCGGAGCCTTTCTTCACTTTTTCGCAGTGCTTCCTGTGCATTTTTGTGTTCAAGTTTAATTCTGGCTTCATCAAGTGCCCTTGTAATCGCAAAAGGCAGTCGCTCCATTCTGTCCTTAATCACATAGTCAACTGCTCCGTTCTTCAGGAGTTCAATGGCTTTTATTTCTCCAATCGAACCTGAAACACAGATGAACGGAACATCCGGACAATACTCCTGACATAGCTCCAGAGCTCCGAACGCATCAAACTGGGGCAGCCAATAATCAGCCAAAATAATATCGAAGTTGTTATTCCGGATGGATGATGTAAACTCAAGCTCAGTTTCAGCACGCGAGATTTCGAACTGAAATCCGGTAAGATCCAGTTGCTCAGTGACTAACTCGAAGTCGACATCAGAATCTTCGAGTGAGAGTACATGAAGCGTGTGCGGTATTTGTATTCCGTTTTCCATAGTTTATTGTTACTCTTCGTTTGGACGTTCGTTAATTACCGCCCAGAATACGCCCAATCGTTGCGCTGCATCGAAAAAATCTCTAAAATTTACCGGCTTAACCACGTAGGCATTCACTCCAAGCTCATAACATTTTTTTAAATCAGGTTCCTCGCGCGAGGAGGTAAGCATAACTACCGGAACTGATTTTAGTTTCGAATTGGCTTTTACAGCTTGCAGGACTTCGATACCATCCATTCTGGGCATTTTTATGTCCAGAAGTATGACAGCCGGATTTCCAGGCTTACGGTTCGAGAATTCTCCTTCGCAAAGGAGGTATTCCATGGCTTCCACTCCATCATGAGCAACAACCACCCGATTAGCAAGATTGCTTTCGGTCAGGGCTTCCAGAGTTAATTCAATATCGGGCAGATTGTCTTCAACTAAAAGTATTTTTTTCAATTCAATCATTGGAAGTTCTCCTTAGTTTTAGGTATGGTAAAATAAATTGTTGCACCCTGATTCACTTCAGATTCGGCCCAGGTACGCCCTCCATGTTTATTAATAATCCGTTTTACATTAGCCAGTCCAATGCCGGTTCCTTCGAATTGCTGTATAGAATGAAGCCGCTGAAATACACCGAATAGTTTGTTAACATAGCGCATGTCGAATCCGGCGCCATTGTCACGAATATAAAAAATAAATTCCGCTTTTTCTTCGGTGTATCCAATTACGATTTTCGCATTGTCTTTTTCTCTGGTAAATTTCACTGCATTGCTAATTAGGTTGACCCAAACCATCCGCAGAAGAGACACATCACATGTTATTATGGGCATTACTGCAACTGACCAATCAATATTCCGCTTTTTGGTATCTTCATCAAAAAATCGAATAACTTCCTGAAGTACCATGTTCATATTCAGGTTCGCTTGCTGCATTTCCTGCCTTCCGGTTCTGGAGAATTGAAGTAAATCATCGATAAGAAGGCCCATTTGGGTTGAGGCATCATTGATGACAGACAGGTAATGTTTCCCTTTATCGGGAAGCAGATCGACATATTTTTGGTTCAGTAAATCAACAAATCCGTTAATGTGTCGCAAAGGAGCGCGCAAATCATGAGATACCGAATACGAAAATGCTTCCAATTCCCGATTGGCTTCCTTCAATTGGGCAGTCCGATCTTCAACGCGCTGTTCAAGGGTTTCATTGAGTGTGCGGATTTCATCTTCAACTTTCTTACGATCTGTTATGTCAATAAATGTGATCAGCAAATTGGTGTTGATAATTATGCCTGAAACAACAAATGTACGTTCCATTCCAGCTTTGCAGGTAATTCGGTATTCTTTGGGTAGAATATCTGTATTTGTTTCTGTTGCATATTCCAATGCTGATTCCCAGTTCTCGATCACCCATTTCCTATATGTTCCGGATGGGTATGCTTTTAGCCACCATTCTTTGACAGTAGGAACTTCCTCAGTGGTATATCCGATTACTTCCAGAAAACGGTCATTTCTAAAAATGATCTCTCCGGAATTGCTTATATAGGTGACTGGCAGTGGAACACTTTCCAATAAACCGCGGAATTTTTCCTCACTTTCACGAAGAGCATCCTCGGAAAGTTTTCGCATGGTGATGTCCTGAAACGAACCTTGTACTTTAATTATTTTTCCATTTTCAAGTATGGGGTGTCCAATCGTTCTTACCCATTTATGATTCCCTTTTGCGGTAATAATCTCCAACTCCAGGTCATACGGCTTGGCTTGTTCTACCGACTCACGAAATGCCTTTTCAATGATGGGTTTTGAATGTTCGGCGTAATAATTGATACTTAAAGCAACTGAAGCCGGTGTTTTTGGATCGAGATCGTGAATGCGTGCAACTTCTTCGGTCCAGGTTGAATGACCGGTAGTTGTGTCAAAATCCCATCCACCTACATGGGCAATCTTACCAACTTCCTGTAACAGTTCTTCATTGTAACGAAGGGCTTGTTCTGTCAGCTTTCTATCGGTAATGTCTCTCGTTATACTGATGATATGTGTGTCACCTTCAATTTCAATGATTGCAGCAGACATGAGTCCGTCTATTATCCTACCGCTTTTAGCACAAAACTCTGCCTCGAGATTTGATACAAAGCCTTTTGATTTCAATTCGTTAACGAGTTGTTTCCTGTTCTCTGGATTTTCCCAGATATTAATTTCCAGTGAGGTTTTTCCTACAACCTCAGCCTCAGCGTATTCCATTATTTCCAGAAATCCCCGGTTAACAGAAACGTACATGCCATCTTCAAGTCGGTTTATATTTATAGAGTCAGGGCTTGTTTTAAAGGCTTTACGATAAATCTCTTCACTTTCCCGAAGTGCTCTTTCCACTCTTTTTCGCTCTGTAATATCTTCAATTGTACCTTCATAATAAGTAACTTCTCCTTTGCCGTTGTAGAAAGCTTTCGCATTTTCACTTACATATACATCTCTGCCATCCGCAGTTTTCCATACCGACTCATAGGCTGTCAAACTTCCATTTTCTTCTATACGTTTACGAAAATCGTCCCTAAGTAAATTTGTTTCAAAACCTTCTTCCTTTAGGTTACGTTTAGCCAGGTCATCGAACGAACTGAACCCTAAAATCTTTATTAAGGTTGGATTAGCCATCAGTATTTTCCCGTCCGGAGTTGTACGATAAATACCAATCACAGCACTTTCAAACAGATTGCGATATCGTTCTTGATTTAATCTTAAAGCTTCTTCAGCCAACTTTCGTTGAGTGATATCACTGTTAAAACCATACCAGATAACGCTGCCATCGGGCAATCTTTCAGGAGTTGATTGTGAGTATATCCACTGAAGTCCCTTTCCAGGAATCTGTACCCTAAATTCGCAGGTAAAAAGGGTCAAATGCTTTGCGGAATACTCAATGTTCTGAATTACCCGCTCTGCATCATCTGGATAAATAACCTTTCCTATCGGAGTAAAATCATCCAGAACGTCTTCAGGAGCACATCCGAATATATTACGGATGCCTTCGGAGGCAATTGGCAAACAATAGGTTCCGTCAGGTTTTCGGGTAAATTGATATATCATGCCTGAAACATTGGCGGAAAGTTTTCTGAATTCCTGATCTTTTTGCCTGATCTTTTCCTCCAACTTTTTGCGTTCTGTAATATCCTGAAAGAAACCATAAATTCTCTTGTTTTCAAAATCTGCTTTCCCGATCGAATGGACTTTCCGATGATTTCCTTTTGCGGTTATGATTTCCAGTTCGAGATCAAACGAATCGCCGAATTGTATGGCTCTTTGCACAGCCCTTTCTATAATTGGGTTGGATTCGGGAGTGTAAAATTCTAATCCTTTGTTTAAATTGGGATCAAAATCAAAATCAACTTCATGAATGCGGTAAACCTCATCAGTCCATGTTATTACCAGGGTATCCAGGTTGAACTCCCAGCCACCTACCTTTCCAATTGACTCAGTTTCGGAGAGTAATTGTTTGCTTTTTTTCAACGTTTCCTCAGTCTGTTTAAGGCCGGTGATGTCTGCCGTAACAAGTATAACTTTCCAATCAGGGAAATCAACCGGCACAGCGCTTATGTTTGTCCAAACGGTATTGCCATCCTCCTTTACAATACCTGTGATGAAATTGTGCTGGGCTGTATTCTCACTAAATGAGCGCGAACTGGCAAATTCTTCCGGAGGCTTTAGAGTCCCATCGTTCCTTAGATATTTACGTTCCCGATAATCACCACGTTGTAAGCCTTCCAAGGTGATACTTAAAATATTTTCCAACGCTGGATTTTCAAATACAATTTTCTGATCTTGATCCAGAATGGAGATTCCTACCGGCAGAAGATTTAAGATGGTACTAAGTTTGTTTTCGCGCTCACGCAGTTCCTCTTCTACCTGTTTTCGTCTGGTTATGTCTTCTACAATGGCCAAGTTATATAGAAAACTTCCATCGTCGGAATAATTGGCGGTTACAGTTAGTGATCCCCAAATTTCTACACCATCTTTTCGTATATATCGTTTTTCGGTTTTAAAAACGGAGATCTCCTTATTAATAAGTTTTAGAACATTGTGAAGGTCTTTGGGCAAATCTTCCGGATGTGTAATATCTTCAAAGGTCATTTTCCGGAATTCCTTTTCGGTATATCCCATCATTGCCTCAAATGCCGGGTTCACGCTTTTAAACCTGAATTTCGAATCAACCATTGTCATTCCAAAAGGGCCTTCTTCATATAGCTTGCTGAATCTAACTTCGCTTTCGTACAGTAGTTTTTCCTTCAGTTTACGCTCTGTTATGTTAATCGATAAAATGAATACACCTTCAGGAACCGGTTGAATGCTCAGATCGAAACAGCCAATGCTTTTATCAGGGAATATAAACTCGTTTTCAAGGTGATTGGGAACTCTTGTTTTGAGCACCTGATTGATAATTTTAAATACTTCGGTTTGTTCAATTCCCGGCCACATATCCTGATATCTCTGCCCTCGCAGTTCATTGTTAGGACGGCGGTTGTGGATTTCCGCACAGCGATTCAGGTATATGTATTTCCAATCAAATCCAATAATCTGGCATCCTTCCAGCATATTGTCAAGAATATTCCGGGACCGTTCGTCACTTTGTATTAACGCTTCATTCAACTGTACCTGTTCCAATTTCTGGAATGTGATTTCGCTGATGAGTTGAGTCATATCCAGCAAAAAGTCCATGGCAATTTTTACTTTCTCTTTTGAAACAACAGGTACATTTTCGAGTGCCTCTAAATATTTCTGTTCATTGAAACGATGCGTGCTGGCTTGTTTTTTAAAAGAGGAACGATCGGGCTTGTCAAAAAAGAATTGTCCTGAAAACAGGTTGGCTATATGTTCGCCATTAATTACAATTGGAACTGCAACATCAACCAATCCATTTAAGCACTCGTAGAAATGATATTTTTCACCATTACCAAGTTCATTTGCCAACACAGTATCGCTAATGCTGCAATTTCTTGAAGTTTTTGGATTAATACGGTGAAATTCGGTACATATTTGCCTCCATCCTGACTTTGACAACACGTTCCCTTCGAGGTCTAAAATAGCTGTTACAAATCCAGTTGATTGGTTGAATCCTTCGAGTAACTTATTGACTTTTTCAAAATCGATTAAATCTAAAATTTTATTCTTCCCGTTTTTTATGATCAAATTTTGCCTTTTGTTCTGCAAGAGCTCCTGATTCTGTAATTCAAGTTCTATTTGGCTAACTTGTAATTCGTGAATCATTTTTAAAGTTTCAGCTTCAGAGAGAGGTGGGTTTGCAATGGAATGTCTCGATTTCAGAATGTCTTCGGCTTGCTCACGCAAAGAATTCGATGAAGATGGATTTACTTTTTTCATAAGGCTTTTGTTTCAAAAGTCACAGGATAAAAAATATGAATATCCGTTTGAATTCGGGCAGACGAGAAAAATGAATTTAAATTAGCTCACCGATGGCCTCTCTCTTCACGAAAAGAGGGGAGTCCGCCCGGAATTAGGGGGCGGGGTGAGTCAATTCCATTTTTAAAACGAAATATTCTGTCAGATTCAACATGGAATCGTCCTTAAATTCTGGAAATTGGTAAATAACTGGATATTCATTAAAAGATTCTTCTTTAAGGTTGGTTTTCAAGCCTTAAAATCTGTAATCTATTTTTTCAGAATAGCTCCTTTCCATAATCTGCTTCAAGTTACAATAATTTTTGATAATTATTATATGCTTATCCATTTTAGTCTTTTAATCACTTACTTACAGCATATTTACCTAAGCAGATACTTAAATCTGCATAAGAAATTCACAAGCCGATGCTCCCAGTTCTCGGAAACCTCAATGATGAGGAAACATGAATTATATTTCGAGCGGAATACTGCATTTTTTTCTTTCAAGGATTGTATCAAAAGGCCGTTTCTTTAAAAATCACTTTTTAACATTCTTTATAAAAGGTGTATCGCAGCAGACTATCAATCCTGAAGGTTTTTATACAGTGTTGGCTTACGATATGTAAATTTGAAAAATTATTCTTTCTGGTTTAAAACAATTTAATTAGTGCAATTAATCTTCGCTAGTTTTAAAAACCCACGCAACCATATCCTACAAATCCTCATCTTTGATTAATCAATAGAACCCGCATTGGAAAAGGGGTTAGGTTTAATCGTTCGGAAACGATATTTTTAACAAACAATTAAAACGTACTTTAGAATGAAAAATTTCAGAAAATTATTTACAGGTTTTTTATGCCTTTCTTTTGGTAGTTTAGCATTGGTGTCATGTATAAAATCTACTCCAGTTGCTCTTCAGGGTGTGGCCGATGTTATTATTCAGGATATGAAGACTGATGCTGGCATTAAATATGGAATTGTAATTTATGCATCTGCAAATTACGATATTGCATCGGCCAAAGTAACAGCCCCAGGTACTCCAGGTAAAATTTACCAATTAACTGCAACCTCAAACAAAATGCAATTCGTATACACTCCACAGGCTTCAGATTACACTACTGATATGCCTGTAAAAGGTGACTATTCGATTGAAATGGTTACTGCGGCTGGCGAAACGCTTACCGGGAAAGATATAGTTGGAGATGAAAAATTGGCGCCTATCGTTATTAAGACTGCAGCTATGGCATCGCAGTCGCTTAAAATTACCTGGGATAAAGTAGCTGGAGCTAGTGCCTATGTGGTAAAATTGTATTCTGCTAACAAAGCTGATCTTATATACTCAAGTAATTACCTTTCAGCCGATGCTGTTGATTTTCAATTCAGTTCATCATCATCTGGTTGGGCTTATGGAGTATCTCCTGTGGTAAATACAAATTACGTGGTTGAATTAATTGGCGTTAAGATTGAAACCGGAGTTACAATTGATCAGGCGAATAATTTGCAGTTTATTACAACCGATTCGAAAACCATTAAGTGGGAATAGGTTTTCGTTGCTTCTTATAAACTATAACCCGGTCAGTTTGATCGGGTTTTTTTATGTCGAAACATATTTGAAAATTTCAGACTTGAAATGATTGATAAATCTGGTATCGGAAACTGTCAAGTTTGTTTTAGCAGAGTTCAAACTTTGTACTTTTGTACTCTGTTAAAATACAGCGCCAAAGATGATCGTGAAGGTTATAGTTTGATTGTAATGTCTTATGGTTCTTAAATTTAGATAATAAATGTCAGATTGTGCACTAAATGTTGCAACTCAAGTCAATCCAATTCCAGACAGAAGTCGGGTTCGGTTTGCCGTTGCATTGGTTTATTTTAGTATGGGGCTATGCTTTTCGTCGTGGGCTAGTCGTATACCCGATATCAAAACGGCACTTCATTTAAATGATGCCCTTTTTGGAACCATTCTTTTTGCCTTACCTGTTGGGCAGTTTCTAATGATGCCATTCTCCGGAAAATTGGTTACCCGTTTCGGAAGCCATAAAGTGTTGCTTTTTGCATTGCCAGCCTATACAATTTGTCTGACCAATGTTGGTTTAGTTCATGCTGGAGGGCAATTAGCCATTGCCTTATTTTTATTTGGATTGTCGGGTAATCTTTGTAATATTTCGATTAACACTCAGGGCGTTGCAGCCGAACGTTTGTATGATCGTCCAATCATGGCTTCTTTTCATGGCGGATGGAGCTTAGCCGGTTTTACCGGTGCACTAATCGGTTTGGCAATGGTTAACCTGAATGTACCTGTTTATTGGCATTTCGTAATAATCGTCCTGATTGTTTGGACAACTGTTTGGATCAATTACCCATTTTTGGTACGAACTAATCCGGCACCATTGTCAGATGAACCGCGAAAGAAATTTTTTAATAAACCAGATAGTATTCTTTTGCAGTTGGGAATCATTGGCTTTTGCTCTATGGCAAGCGAAGGTGCCATGTTCGACTGGAGTGGAATATACTTTAAAGATGTGGTTAATGCGCCGGCATCACTTGTTGTACTGGGCTACACGTCGTTCATGATTATGATGGCAACCGGACGCTTTGTGGCCGATTACCTGATTTCAAAAATTGGCCGAAAACGCTTGTTGCAGATTTGTGGAGTAATGATTTCAACCGGGTTGTTTACCGCCGTATTCTTTCCCTATCTGATACCCTGTACTTTGGCTTTTATGTTGGTTGGTTTAGGCGTTTCAAGCATTGTTCCTACGGTTTACAGTGCCGCCGGAAGACATTCGAAAGTTTCACCCGGAATTGCATTGGCTACTGTTTCGAGCGTTAGTTTTCTTGGATTTTTAATGGGTCCGCCATTAATCGGATATATTTCGGCAGCTGCCGGTTTGCGTTATTCGTTTGCTGTTATTGGAGTATTCGGAATTGGAATCACCTTGATGGTTTCCAGAGTGAAAGCACTGAATAACGATTAGACTTTCGCGGAAAAAGCAAAATCCCTGTTTCCAGAACAGAGGTTTTGTTAATTTTCAAGGATTGACAAGCGACGGTAAGAATACGAAAAGCTGTACCGATGGATTTGTGATTAAGGAATTTCCTTTTCTATTACTTCACAAAAGAAATAATTACCACCTTTATACCTGAATTTTTCAGACGGCAGTAGACGCTTGAGAAAAATCAAAAAGGAAACCAACTAACTAAGCCAATTCCAATGCGAACAATCTTTTTTTCGCTCATTCTGATGCTTTTTACTATTCTTTCCGGAGCATCAACCAAAGACAATCAAAATCAAGATAACGCGATTCCATTAATGGGAACCCGTTTTCTTACTTTTAATGCAGTGATTCGGGTGAACCAGATTGAAGTTGCACGCGACAAAAATGTTGGTGAAGATGAACGAAGCCTGCATACTCCTTCTGTTGTAATCAAATTCAGGGAAGCCATTAATTCAGGCTTTCCCGGGGCTAAAATAACCTGGGCTTTCAGCTGGCTGGCTCTGCATGACACAACTTCAAATTACAGAAAAATCAGAGAGCTTGTTGTTGGCTACCAATCGAAATACGGCGATGAAATCACATTTATTCCGGGGGCTTATTTTGCCAATGCCTACAATTCTACTGAACAGGTAAATAACGATTTGCACGATGGCTTGGCTAAAGTCTCTGAAATTGTGGGGAATGGTTATCGTCCAAAGAGCATTGTTGCAGGTTTTTTGTCAGCAAAAAATCAGGATTACTTGGCTAAAAATGAAGGAATTCACGTGTGCCAGGGAAATATCTGGAGCCAGTATGCCATTGACAATCAGGATGGGGATGGAGCTGTTTCCTATCCGTTTTATCCGTCGAAAGAGCATTTCTGCAAACCGGCACAGGGGAAAGATGATTTTATTGATTGTGTAAACCTTGATGGCTGGACCACCGATTTTTTGGCGGCTCGGAGGGAAGGTTTTAAAGAAGGTTTTAACAGCCGAATGGGAGTGGGGCCAATCGAAACTTTGAGTAAATACGGATTAGATTTGGGTTTGAAAGAAATGCTTCACACGACAGCGATTCATTTTGACCGAGGGTTTGAGCTAAATGGTTTTGCATGGGTAACCAATTGCTGGGAAGTTTCACTTCCGATTGATGTGACCGGCCTAACCAACTGGCTAAGTGAAATTAAAAAACGTTGGCCTGATGTGAAGTTTATTACTCAGGGTGAGTTCGGTTTGATCTGGCGGAAACATTATCCAGATAATAGTTTTAATTACCGCTTTGAAGAAATAGGTTCGGGGATTGGCGGTTCGGATGCAGATAAGGAAATCCGCTGGTTTATGAATAAGGGATTTCGTTTGGCATTACTAAGCAATTTGAAGACGGACAATTCAGAAAGCGTAATTGATTTTACCCGATATGATTTGCTAGCCAAAGAACCTTTAGAAATGACCCGTCGATGGAGTTTGATGGGCGAAATCAATCAAAAACAAACCCGTCCGCAGGATAAGCCGGTTCTATTGAAACAACTTCCGGAGGAGATGAAAACCATCATCAAAACTATTTATCCAAAACTGTTTCCCATTCGGTAAATTGAAATTGCTAATTTATAGAGAGATAGAATTATGTTTTATTCCCGTTAGAATATAGTCTTTTTTTTTGCCCTTACATTCTTAGCAAATGATCGGCCGACTGTAAAATCTTCATCTTTAAATCTTCGGGATAATCCGGGTGATCGGTCAGAAACTGTCTGATGATGCTTGCAGCTTCCTTGGTATTGTGTCCTTTCAGCAAATTGTCGAGCCACGATTTCGGGAAGAAAATATCGCCGGTTCGTTTAATTTCCTGCAACTTATCGAGAGCTGGACGAATGTATTCCAGACTTTCTTTTTCACGGGCTGGATGGTTCAGGAATGCCATCGCCTGATCGACCCAAGGTTCGTGTTCACGGTTTTTCTCCTGAAGCATAGATTCGAAGAAGCGGTCGCGTTCGGTCTTGTCTGGGTTAAGGCTTTTACGCACAAACTGAAACTGAGCTTTTTTATCCTGATTTGTAATCCGCTTTTCCTGACTATCCAGAATTTCGGTGGCTTTTTCGGGCAACTTCAATGCTAACTGAAAAGCAAGGTCGTTTTGCTGATCGGCGCTCAGTTTGATATCTGTTTGGAGCGTTGGATTTTTCAGGCAAGCTTCAAGCCTGGTTAATGAATTCCAGGTTTGTGCTAACCGCATGATGCTGTTAATTAGTGCCGTTTGTTGATTTTTTCGCGATGCATATTCTTTCCAAAGCACACTCTCCATTTTCTCCTGAATTGCTTTTTGTTGTTCTGGTGTGGCTTGATAGATGAAGCATGATTCCAGATAACTCAGCATTCGCTCAAAAAGGACTGAATTGTTTTCTTGGAGTAGTTGATGGACGAATGAATTCAGGTAGTCATTAATATTCAGCTTTCCCTCGTGCAGGTTTTCTGTCAGGTCGGTCAGTAGGGATGCCCGCAAAAGATCATCCGTTACGGTTGAAAAATGATTCAGGAAATAGCTTGTCGATATGGAATCCAATTCCACAAAACCATACGTATTCCCTTTCGCATTGAGGTAAATCCATTCAGGCTTTGAGCTCGCAAATACATCTTTCAATTCCATTTTTGCTGAACTGAAGGTGATTTTTTGATGCTTGATATTGCCATTTTCAAAAAAAGCCAAATCCAGCTCCTGAGGCCAAACGCGGTTCTTTGCAAACGGATCTAATTGTTCAATCACAAGGTCTTTTCCTTCAACTTTAGTTTTCAGATGTGGTCGACCCGCTTCATCAACCCAACTTGCCGACCAACGTGGGAGCTCATCTGTTTTCGCGTTATTCAGGATGTCAATCAGATCTTGCCATCCGGCATTTTCATAGGCATTCTGCGAAAGATATTGCTGAAGTCCTTTTTGAAGAGCCGCTTCTCCCGTTTTTTGTTCCAACATCCGCATCACGATGGGCGCTTTGTGATAAATAATTGATCCGTATAAACTTCCGGCGTCTTTCATATTCGTCAATTTTTGCCCGATGGCATTGGCTCCCGAAGTGCGATCTACCGAATACGCCACATCATAATGAGCCAGCAGAAATTGCAGATCGAAGTTGAATTCAGGATACATAGGGGAAACCACTTTATCCGCAATGAAATTGGCAAACACTTCTTTTAGCCAAACCTCGTCGAACCACGGCATGGTGACCAAATCGCCAAACCACATGTGAGCCGTTTCATGTGCTATTAGATTAGCCCGCCTCATTAGCTGCTGCTGAGTTGGATTGGCATCCAGAAAAAGGCTCGATGCACGGTAAAGCGTGGCTCCAGGATGCTCCATGCCGCCATACTGAAACGATGGGACAGCCACCAAACCGTACTTTTCGAAAGGGTAGGGCATGCCTGTGTATTTTTCTATCCATTTGATCGAATGGAACAGCAATGAAAAAATGGAGTCGGTGTTGTTACGCAATTCCTCCAGCTTTTCACGATGATACATTACAATGGTCTTCCCATTTCTGGTTCGGCTGATGGTGTCGAATTTTCCGGCAGAGAATGCAAACAGGTAGGTTGGAAGTGGTTTGGTAAGTTTGAAATTGATTGTTTTTACCGAATCCGAAGTCTCTTCTTGTTCTGCCGGTGCATTGGCGACGGCTTTCCATGCTTGCGGAATATGAAGTTGAAGTTTGAATTGTGCTTTCAGATCGGGTTGGTCGAAACACGGAAAAGCAGTTGAGGCACGATCGGGAACAAACAGCGTGTATAAAAACTCTGGATTTCGGTTGAGCGACCAATCGGGGCAAGTAAAATTGAGCTTTACCTCATTCGTTCCGACCTTCAAACCCGATTTACTGAGGACCAAATGTCCGTTTCGAATGGCAATTTCTGACGATTTTCTGTTGCTCGAAACGGCATAATTTAACGTAGTATCGCCTTTAAAGTCGAGTTGCAAATTCTGCTCTGTATTTTTTAAATCAAAACTGATGGTTTCCGTGCCCACTATCCGACCATCTATTTTGGCCGGAATATTAAAGCTCAAATCGTAAGTAATATTTGATATTGTTGATTTTCGATATTTAGCTAATTCTTGTGAAACGCCTGTATCAACCGGAAGTTTCGTTTGGGAACATCCGTTAAAAATGAGGGCAAGTATGACTATATAAATCAGGTTTCTCATGAAATGGATTTGTCTAATAATTTATTTTCCAATCTCCGAAGGCGGAACCCCAAAATATTTCCGGAAGCATCTTGAGAAATAAAGCGGATCGTTAAACCCAACTTGATAGC
>JBBQXI010000032.1:0-16378 GCA_038209805.1 Bacteroidales bacterium
ATGATGCTCGAATTGCATAAAGAAATGCTCCAGAAAAGTGCCACGAATGGGATCCTGAACGAGCGTCCACCAAAGTCCTGTTCCTTCGGCAACCAAAAGAAACATGGTCAATCCACGAAAAAAGTCGAGAGAAAGCAAACGAGAAGACGAATTTTCGGGGGGATTCTGCATCATCTGGCAAATGGATTAGTTCGGAATCAAATGTAATTATTTCAATTTACCGAAAGGCCAATCTGGAAACGGAATTTCGATGTTAAAGAACAATCGGAGAAGAGTATAAATAAACGATCCCCGCGATTCAAAAAAGCAGGGATTGTTCGAAACATGTTACAATCTAGTTTTCTTCCACAATCAGCACATCCCAAGGTTCAATCTCGAGGGTCGCTCCTGCAACAACAGCTTTTCCTGAAGTCAATTCATTACCGGCTTTGTGTGGATAAACCAAGCTCGATTTCTGCGAAGTGTAATTGTAATAGTAATGTACTTTTTTGCCTGAATCGTTCACTCCGCTTTTAGTAATGAGAGGCCAGTGCAGATTTTGGTCAACCGTTTTAATCCCGGCACGTTCCATTTCCTGAAGAATCAGTTTTTCCTGAATACCATCCGAAACTCCGGTTCCTTCGTACAGCAAAGTTCCCTTTCCGAAGTTATTGATCGTGATTGCCGGATATTTCCCGAAATACGGATGATCGTAATACGCCAATGGTTTGGCTGTTTCTGGAATCAGGTATTCGCCCCAATCGTAAACTTTATTCGAGGCTTCATCTACTTTGAACGGATTGTCTTTCAGGCTTAATTCCTTGAAATTAGTAAATTCCTGATAATAGAATCCACAGGCTTTGCGAAGCGGCCCGGGAGCCAGCATTGGGCGAACCATCGAATTTTCGTCGCAGAATCCACTCTTGAACTGCATAATCACATGTCCACCATTCTCCACATACTTGCTGATCTGGTTCAGCAAATCGTCACTGGCAATATACAAAGCTGGGATAATGACCAGATCATAATTTTCGAATTTGGCATTTTCAGGAAAGATAAAATCGACACCAACATTGTTGCGGAAAAGGACTTTGTGAAACTGGCCAACCAGTTCGTTCCTGTACACATTTCCGCTACCGCCCCACATATCTTGTTTGCTGTTTCTGAAAGGCATTATATTCAAGGCTGCATTGGCATCGTGACTAAACAGAATGGCAACTTTATTGGTGATTTTTAGGTTAACCAACTTCTTGCCAAATTTCTGAAGTTCGTGTGCCGTTTTCGAGTATTCGGCATAGGCGCGGTTGGGTTGAAGATCGTGCGACAAAACGCCTTTCCAGTAGGTTTCCTGTCCATAATGAATCGAATGCCAGTGCCAATATTCAACCATATTGGCGCCAGAACCCATGTGAGCATAAACATTCATTCGAAGTTGCCCTTCGTACGGAGGCATTTGCGATTTCGAATCCCAGCCAATGGTTTGAGCATTGGTTTCGGTAATCAGGTAATTTTTCATTTTTACCGAACGGAAAAAGTCGCCTGCAAAAGCGATTTCGTCTCCTGTTAGGTTATCCTGAGAGCCATGGTAAACGTTCACGGCCATCACATCCATTTTTTTCGAGCTTTCGAGCTGGTCGATATCCTGCACCGATGGCATAAAACAATGAGTAATAAACTGATCAGGTCGCTTGTATTCGCTCACAATTCCGGCTTGCCAGGTGAGATAATCGGCCACAGTTTTGCGTTTGAAACGTTCCCATTCCAATTTATATGCGGTGTTGGTTACGCCGTCTTTCTCCGGAAATTCGTCCCAGTCGTTCATGGTCATTCCCCAATAATTCAAGCCCCAGATCTTGTTCAGGTTTTGAGTAGTGACAAATTTTTTCTTCAGATAATCGATAAAGCTGATGTGATAATCGTAGTTATTCACACCATACGAAGTAGTTTCATTATCAACCTGATAGCCAATAATACCAGGGTGTTTGGCGTAATGTTCCATCATCTTCCGGATAATCCGTTCAGCATAAAACAGGAATGTCGGGTTGGTGATGTCCATGTTCTGGCGGATTCCGTAATAAGCTTTACTGCCTTTTTCGTAGTCAACCAGCACTTCCGGATGTTTGTGCCATAACCAGGCAGGCATCGAATAGGTAGGAGTACCCAACATTACTTTTATTCCGTTGGCATTTAGACCATCGATGATGCTGTCCATCCATGCAAATTGGAACTCACCTTCACGTGGCTCAAACAAACTCCAGGTCGATTCGCCCAAACGAACCACCGACATGCCCGATTCTTTCATTAGTTTCAAGTCTTCATTGAGACGTTTAGTTGGCATATATTCCTCGTAGAAAGCTGCTCCGTAGAGCACATTGTCCATTTTTGGTGGTTGAGCTTTAAGAGTTGAGGCAAAAGTCAGGAGTAAAAAAAGCAGAAGAATATTTTTCATGATCAAATCGTTTTAGTTAGTCAGAGTAGGACAAATATAACCAATAGACGGTAAATGTACATCAAACACTTATTTTGAATTTAAATTATTTCCATGCTTAATCCGACTTTGTTTCACGGGCTTTTCACATATTTGCAGTTTCTGTAAAAATTCAAGGATGTCACTTTTCAACGAAATGCTTATTTTTCTGGCGGCAGTCGCTGCCGGTTTCATTAATGCCATGGCTGGCGGTGGGACATTGGTAAGTTTTCCGGTTTTGCTGGCGGTTGGGATTTCGCCGGTAGTAGCCAATGTTACCAACACGGTTGCACTTGTGCCTGGAACAATCGGAGGAATGTGGTCGCAGCGTAAAGATTTTAAATCTCAATACCAACGTTTACTGAAATTGCTGCCAGTAGCTGTCATTGGCGGGATTGTTGGCGGATTGCTCCTTTTAAATACCAGCGAAAGTTCGTTTCGAAGTATTATTCCTTACCTCATTTTAGTGGCAACACTGTTGCTTGCGGCTCAGGTGAAAATTAAAAACTGGGTGGTTGCACGCATTGGTCATGCACATTCCGAGCATCACAATCCAATGCTGATGTTGTCGTTGGTTTTATTGGCGGCCATTTACGGAGGCTATTTTGGTGCCGGGCTGGGAGTTATTTTGATGGCCGTTCTGGGTTATGTGACCGATGATTCGATGACTCGCCTGAATTTTCTGAAACAAGCTCTCGGATTTGCCATTAATCTGGCTGCAGCAATTTATTTTGCTTTCTCCGGAAAGGTTGACTGGATGATTGCTTTGGTTATGATTTTTGGATCGCTTGCAGGTGGATTAATCGGTGGTAAACTGGCCGGAAAAATAAAACCCGAACTTCTGCGCTGGATTGTTGTGAGCGCCGGATTAATTGCGTCGGTAATTTTCTTCCTGAAGAAATAAAGTAAAATGATGACAGCAGAAACCAACCTCAAAACTATCCTGAAATCCATCAACTCCTTGCTTCATGAGGGTGAATATGTTTTCTGCACGATAGAAAGCACTGAAGCAATTGATCCAAACGATCTGGTAATGACATTCAGAGAAACAGAAGGAACAACCTGTGTTATCAGGAAGGAAACGGCAGACAAGCTAAATCTGAAGTACGACTTTATTTCAGCCTGGATTACGCTGATGGTACATTCATCGCTGGAAGCGGTGGGGTTAACAGCTGCGTTTTCTACTGCACTTGCCGATGAGGGAATCAGTTGTAATGTAGTTGCAGGTTATTATCACGACCACCTATTCATAAAACACTGCGATTCGCAAAAAGCAATTGCTGTGCTTGAGAAATTATCGCTCTAAAATTTTATCTTTGGATTTAAGATATTTAAATCTGACTTATTTCATGAGGATTTTAATCACATCCCTTTTTCTAATGTTTTCAGTTGGTTCTTTTGGCCAATTATTCCCGAAGCTTCCTGAATTCAGAGGAAACATTGAAAAGGTGACTGAAAAACGATACGGCAAAGAACTGAATCCGACAAAAAAAGATTCAGCTGTATTTAAGCCTGGAAAAGATTCAGGATGGAAATACACCTTTCTTTTTGATGAGAATTCGAAGCTGAAAAGCAGAAAAAACTCTTTTCAGAACAAAGTTTTGACTGAATACACTTACCAGCGAAATAAAATAGGCGATCATAATATTGAACGGGAAATCATTGAAAGAGATAATGAAGGACACGCTGGCGACTTTGTTGAGTATGAAAATTTCATTGATTTGGATGGGCGGATAACAAAAGTGAATTATTGGGCCGGTGATCATCACAAGCATACCCGCGAATTATTTATGATCGAGATGAATGCGGTGTATAAAGAAGGGAAGCTGATATCATTTACACGTCACAATGTTAACGATGCAGGTGTCATGGATACTGGAGAAGGATGTGAATTATTCTATGATTCGGCAAATCGAATAGTCAGGATTGAACGAAGAGACATCGAGTCAGATCTGAAGACTGAGCTTTCGTATTCCTTAAATCCAAATGGTTTTTTAGATCATTATTCAATTGATTTATTAGTTGGTTTGCCGGTTTATGGCAAAAATCCAACACAGGATATCTATTATAAATGCGATAGCCATGGGAATTGGGTGAAAAAGTACAGGCTTGCAGATCAAAAAATGATTATTGAAGCTAAAAGGAAAATCAAGTACAAATAGCTTAGTTTCAGGCAAAACACACAAAATACAAATTGAATGTCAACTGATCACATTCAGATTAACTCTGATCGATTGCTTTTGAGATCGATACAAATAGAAGATGCAGATTCCATCTTTTCATATCGGTCAAATGCCATTGTGAATCAATATCAGGGTTGGATTCCAAAAACGATTGATGATGTACATAACTTCATAACAAATAAAGTTTCGCCCGAAATTAACCAACCCGGTACCTGGTTTCAGTTGGTGATCACCGAAAAGGGAAATAGCAAAATAATTGGTGATATTGGGGTTCACTTCCTCGCTTCAGATGCTTTTCTGGTCGAGTTGGGATGTACGCTAAGTCAAGAATATCAGGGCAAAGGCTACGCTTTTGAAGCCGTGAAAGCAACAATCGATTACCTTTTTGATGAGTTGGGCAAACGCCGGATTATTGTGTCTATTGATTCACGAAACCTGCCTTCAATCAAACTGATTGAACGTTTGGGGTTTCGCAAAAAAGGACTTGTGAAGGAAAATTCTGAGCTAAACGGTGAATGGGTCGACGATCTGGTTTATGCTGTGTTGAAGGATGAATGGATGGCAATGAAATAACCAACCAGGCTATTTACTGACTATTTTTTAGTGGTATTCACCGAGGTGTTTGAGCACTTAAATATCGACCCCGAAATACCTGACTATCGACAGATATTTCGGGGAGCCAACATTTACGTTGAGATGATCTCTTTATTTTTTCAGGACTTGCTTGTATTCCAGTTCTTTTTGTTTGTAGAAATCCTGAAGTACATAGAATGCTTTCTTTTTGGTGCCATTCTGCCCAATTAAACCTTTACGGTTCCATCCATCCTGAATGTTGGTTAGCATGCGTTTGGGTGAACGGAAGTCGCACAAAATCCATGGTGTTAATCCACGAAATTGTGGAATCTTCGAGAGCATCGGCAATGTCCGTTTGTACAAATCTTCCTGATATTCTTCGCTCCAACGGGTTAAGATGTCGCCGTGAAGTCCTTGCAACGCACCAGCTCCAAATTCGCTGATCATCACCGGTTTGTTGTATTTAATCACCCAGTTAATCCGGTCGCATTTTTCAGGAAGACCATCGTACCAACCGACATATTCATTGAAATTGACAATGTCGACATATTCAGCAAATGGATCTTCCACCACTTTATCGTTCGGATTGCTATTTCCATGAACTTCCAATGCAGCCGATATCAGGCGGGTATCATCCAACCCTCGGGCATGTTCGGCCAGTTTGCGCAAGAAGTTGGTGCGTGCTTCGCTCACCGGAGTCTCATTGGCCATCGACCAGATGATAACACTGGCCCGGTTTTTATCGCGGGTAATCTCATCGGTCAATTGTTGTTGTGCATTGGCATAAGTATCAGCATTATCCCACAAAATAGTCCAGTACACCGGGTTTTCTTCCCAAACCAGTATTCCCAGTTCGTCGGCCACCCGTGCCATGTTTTCGTTGTGCGGATAATGTGCCAGCCTCACGTAGTTGCAATTCAGCTCTTTAGCCCATCCAAGTAACATTTGTGCATCTTCTCTGGAATATGCGCGTCCGCCACGCATCGCATTTTCTTCGTGAATGCAAATGCCACGCAGGAAAACAGATTTCCCGTTGAGTAAAATATCGGTTCCTTTTGTTTCAATTGTCCTGAAGCCAATACGTTCTGTTACTTTGTCGTTAGCTGATGCAACAGTTACCTCATACAGTTTTGGGTTTTCGGGCGACCATAAACTTAAATTCTTCACCGAGATTGAAAAATTGGCAACTCCGTTTTCGTCAGTATTAATGGTTGTAGTTTGTTTTACCTCTGGAATTTCAATTTTTATGGATTGACTTTTCTGAGCTCCATCCAATTTCACCATTCCTGAAATTTCGGAAGAAGAGCCTTTCTTCAATTGAATCTTGTAATCGGCGATAAATGTAGCCGGAACTTCAACCACATCTACATCGCGGGTAATGCCGCCATAGTTCCACCAGTCGGTATTGAGCGTGGGTACGGCTTCGCGCTTGCGTTTGTTGTCGACTTTTACCACAATCGAATTGTTTTCATCTTTCAGCAACGAAGTGATTTCGTAGTCGAACGGTGTAAAACCTCCAATGTGTTTCCCAAGTTTCTTGCCATTCAGGTAAACATCGGTTTCGTAATTGGCGGCGCCAAAATGAATAAATACCCGGTTGTCAGACGCCGATTTTTTATAGCTGAAAAGTTTCCGGTACCATATTGTTCCTTCATAGTAGAGTAATTTGTCGTCCTGCGAATTCCAGTCGCCTGGAACCATCAATGTTGGACATTTGTCGAAATCATATTCAAGCATTTGTGACTTATCCGTTTGGTGCTGGTCAAGGAAAAATCCTGAAGTCGGATTCGGGTTTTGATCGGCTGGTTGGTAACGGTAATCGTAATAACCGGTTTCATACGGATCGATGATGTAATTCCATTTGCCGTTGAGCGAAAAGGTTTTTCGCCCCGGAATGTTGGTCATTGCCTGCTGAGCATTCGAGTACAAAGCCGACATTACCATCAAAAGAATAATTAGTTTTTTCATTGTAAAGGTTTAATTTATACGATTTAAATGTAATACAAAACTATCGATTTGTCGGATGTACACAAGAGAATCTGTGGAATGATTTTGCTGGTTACCTGATTTGCTACATCTGCCTTATTATCCTCAAAATCTATGAGGATTAATCGCAAATGGTATGAGGAAATGGAATTAGGTCTGGAAATTTGTTATAGAAATTGTACCTTTGAAAAAAAAGAAAGCGATGACCACATCTGATTTAAAACTGAAGATATTTCGGCAAATTGATTCTTTGGAAAAGAGTCGATTGGAAGAGTTCTATGGTGTATTAGTCAATTTCATTAATGAGAAAAACGATTTAGCTGATTGGGAAAAACTTACCAAAGAACAGAGAAATGGAATTACTGATGCCATTGACGAAATTGATTCAGGAAAAGGAATTGCCCATGAGAAAGTGATGGAATCCATCCGCAAGAAATACATCAATGCCTAAAGCAATTATTTGGTCGCCATTATCCGAAAAGGATTTTGAATCCATTCTTGAATATCTTCATAAAAACTGGGGTGACAAAGTAGTGAATCAGTTTATAGAAATAACCGATAACCTAATCAGTCAGATTTCTTTAAATTCCAGACAGTTTCCCGTAATATATAAAAGGAAAAGTGTTCGAAAATGTATCATAAGCAAGCATAACACTTTATTTTACCGCGACAGAAAAGATTGTATCGATATTCTAAGAATTTACGATACCAGACAAGACCCTCAAAAGCTTAAATTCCTCTAATATCGAACTTGTCTGGAAAATTATTCGAATTTAATTATTTGATAAATAAGCATTTATTCCTCCCAAACTCCTTCCAATACCTCTTTCGCTTTCTTTACACTTTTTACCTTATCAAAAGTGAGTGAAAGTTTATTATTGCCTTCTTTCATGCGGCAGGTTTGAGGATGGGTTTGTACGTAGCGAAGTACCTGACTAAATGTGGGCGACTGGTAAAACACCGATTGCGGATCGGAAATGAAGTGGCAAACCATTTTGTGGTTTTTCAGGATAATTTTTTCCATTCCAACTTTTATAGCTGCCCATCGTAGGCGAACCACTTCAATCAGTTCAATACTTTCGTTCGGCAATTTTCCAAATCGGTCGACCAATCCGGCTTCGAACAGCACCAAAGCTTCTTCGCTTTCGAGGTTGTCCAATTCGCGGTAAAGCAACATTCGCTCCGAAGTACTTTGTATATATTTTTCGGGAAACAGCAATTGTAAATCTGTATCAATCTGGCAGTCGATGCCAAATTTCACATTCAGGAAGGCTTGCGACGAATCTTCTTTTTCGTCTTTGAAAATCTCTTTAAAATCGGTTTGTTTCAGTTCCTGAATGGCTTCGTTCAGGATGCGGTGATAGGTTTCAAAACCAATGTCAGCAATAAAACCGCTCTGTTCAGCACCTAATAGGTTTCCGGCGCCACGAATATCCAAATCCTGCATGGCAATGTTGAACCCGCTTCCCAGTTCCGAAAACTCTTCGATGGCGCGTAAACGTCGGCGTGCTTCGGTGGTAACTGTTGAAAGTGGTGGAGCAAGCAGGTAGCAGAATGCTTTCTTATTGGAGCGGCCAACTCGTCCGCGCAATTGGTGCAAATCGCTCAGTCCAAAGTTTTCCGCATGATTGATGATGATTGTATTCGCATTCGGAATGTCCAAACCCGATTCGATGATGGTGGTTGAAATCAGTACGTCGAATTCGCCGTTGATAAAACTCATCATCACATTTTCGAGCTTTTCACCCTCCATCTGTCCATGCCCGACAATTGTTCGGACTCCCGGCACAATCTTTTTGATGACAGCTTCTACCTCGTAAATATTCGACACCCGGTTATGCAGGAAAAATACCTGTCCTTCGCGTGCCAATTCATACTGAATGGCTTCGCGGATAATATCTTCACCGAATTCGTGTAATTCAGTTTGTATCGGGTATCGGTTGGGCGGGGGCGTTTGAATGATCGACAAGTCGCGGGCGCCCATCATCGAAAACTGCAACGTACGCGGAATTGGTGTGGCAGTCAGCGTGAGCGTGTCCACATTCACTTTCATTTGTTTCAGTTTTTCCTTCACCGAAACGCCGAATTTCTGTTCTTCATCAACAATCAGCAATCCCAGATCTTTAAAAACTACCTGTTTACCAACCAGCTTGTGAGTGCCAATCAGAATGTCGACCTTTCCCTCTTTGGTTTCTTCCAAAACCTGTTTTACTTGAGCCGAACTTCGTAATCGGCTGATGTATTCAACCCTCGCCGGGAAATCGGCTAGTCGGTCGGTAAAAGTTTTGAAATGTTGAAGTGCCAGAATAGTTGTTGGAACCAACACGGCCACCTGTTTGCTATCGGCCACTGCTTTAAATGCTGCGCGAATGGCAATTTCGGTTTTTCCGAAACCCACATCGCCGCAAACCAGTCTGTCCATAGGGATTTCCTTTTCCATGTCTTCCTTTACGGCGATGGTCGATTTCACTTGATCGGGCGTATCCTCGTATATAAACGAGGCTTCCAACTCATTCTGAAGGTACGAATCGGGCGAAAAAGCAAATCCCAGCTCCTGACGACGAGTGGCATACAATTCAATCAATTCTTTGGCAATGTCTTTTACCTTTAGTTTGGTGCGGTCTTTTAACTTTTGCCAGACTCCACTACCCAATTTGCTAATGTTTGGCTCGGTGCCATCCTTGCCTTTGTATTTTGAAATGCGGTGCAGGTTATGAATGCTCACCAGCAGTACATCGTTATCTCTATAGCTTAGTCGAATTGCCTCCTGAAGTTTACCATCGACTTCGGTTTTAACCAGACCCATAAATTTTCCAATACCATGATCAACATGGACAACCCAGTCGCCTTGATGCAGCTTATTCAGTTCTTTAAAAGTAATGCTGTCGCGCTCGGCTTTGCGGGTTTTCACTTCGTAGCGGTGGTATCGTTCAAAAATCTGATGATCGGTGTAACAGCAAATCTTCTGGTCGTGATCGATAAATCCTTCGTGCAAGGTGAAATTTACCGGACGAAAACTAACATTCAAGCCTTTGTCGTCGAAAATCGCCTTCAGTCGGTCGGTTTGCGAAACATTGGCCGACAAAATATAATTGGTAAAGCCGAAATTCTGATAGTCGATCAGGTTTTCGGCCAGCATGTCAAAATTTTTGTGAAAAACAGGTTGGTGATTGGTATGGTAGGTAACAATTTTAGAGTGTTTGAAATAGATTTTTTGCCCAAACTCGGCACAGGTGAACCGTTTGATTTCTTTAGCGAAAACTTCGCCTGAAAGTAATTTGGCAAACCATATTTTACGTTCGTCTTCGTCTTCCGATTTTTCGATCGTCTGATCGAAATTATATTGTATTTGATCGATAATTAGCTGAATATCGTTCATTAAAAGCAAGGTGTTTGTCGGAATGAAATCGAGAAAGCTGATGCGTTCTTCGTCTTTTAAATCTTGCTGAATGTTTGGAATGATGCTGATTCGGGTCAGCGCTTCTTTTGAAATCTGGTTGTCGAGGTCGAAACTGCGAATGGTATCCACTTCGTCGCCAAAAAAGTCGAGGCGGTACGGATCTTCGCTCGAAAACGAATAAACATCGACAATACTTCCGCGAATGGAATACTGGCCGGGTTCATACACAAAATCAACCCGTTCGAAGCCGTATTCAAACAGTACTTCATTTACAAATTCAATGGAAAGTTTATCGCCCTTGGTCACCTGAAATGTATGCGAAGCCAATCCTTCGCTTGAAATTACCTTTTCGACCAAAGCTTCAGGATAAGTAACAATGAGCAACTTATTTTCGGCTTTCAACCGGTTGAGGACTTCGGTTCGCAGAATGATGTTTTCCTGTTCGATAGTCTGATAATTCACCGATCGCTTGTACGACGAAGGGAAAAACAACACAGGGAAATTCGGAGATAGTATATTCAGGTCATCGTAAAAATAGGCAGCTTCTTCCTTGTCGTTCAGGCAAATCACGAAAGTTTTTGGTATTTCTGCTGAAAGTAAACTGGATAAAATGCTTCGCGATGAGCCAACGAGTCCCTGCAGGTGAATCTTTTCACCCGGGGTATTCAATAAACGGCACAACTCGTTGGTGAGGTCGTGCTTTTTGAACAGATTCTTAAAATCCTTCCGCTCCAAAATCAAAATATTAGGGTGCAAATGTAAGCAATAAAGTCGGAAGTCCGGAGACAGAAGATGGGAGATGGAGTGCAGATAATTCGGAATTTACGTACTTCCGACTCCGGTCTTCTGTATTCCAACTTTTTGTTGATTAACTGCCTGATGTTTCTTAACTTTCAAGACATTTAATTCGCACATCATGAGCAACGATTCAGAAAAGAAACATTCGAAACATGAAGGCAAGCACCTTAAACATATTGAACCTGAAAAGAAAGATCATCGGCTGATCAGCAAAAAAAAATACAATAAAGAGTTGATGAAGCTTGAAATTGAGTTGATCAGACTTCAGGAATGGGTGAAGGCGAAACAGCTGAAAGTCGTTGTCCTTTTTGAAGGTCGCGATGCTGCCGGGAAAGGTGGTGTGATTAAACGAATTTCGGGGCCACTTAATCCGCGTATTTGCCGAATTGCAGCTTTGGGGACACCAACTGACAAGGAAAAGTCGGAATGGTATTTTCAGCGATATGTCGAGAAATTGCCTGTTGGTGGAGAAATTGTATTGTTCGACCGAAGTTGGTACAACCGGGCAGGAGTTGAACGAGTGATGGGATTTTGTACCGAAGAACAATACGAAGAATTTTTCAGAAGTTGCCCTGAATTTGAGCAAATGCTTATCCGTTCAGGAATTATCCTGATTAAATATTGGTTCTCGGTTTCTGATGAAGAGCAGGAAAATCGCTTTCAGGATCGGTTGAACGATCCAACCAAACGCTGGAAGCTGAGCCCGATGGATGTGAAGTCGCGCGAGAAATGGGTGGAGTATTCCAAAGCAAAAGATGAGATGTTTAAGCACACCGACACCAAACATTCTCCTTGGTTTGTCGTTCCGGCCGATAATAAAAAACTGGCGCGGCTCAATTGTATCAGTCATATGCTGAGCTTGATTCCGTACGAGGAATTGCCTTCGGAGCCAATTGTTTTTCCTCCTCGCATCGAATCTCAGGACTATGTCAGAACACCAATGTCGGATCAGACTTTCGTTCCAGACCGGTATAGCCGGAAAAAAGACAAAGATGAATCTGATTCGAATTGAAAATAAGAAATGAGATTGATAAGGGGCATCGATTATTCTTATTTTCGCAGTGAAACACCAAATCTTAATTCAATCGAATAACATATAATGGCACGATTTTTAAACGACCGGCACAAGGCTTCAGGAAAAATTCCAGGTTCGCTCATCCACCTGGGAACCAAAAAAATTGAAAATCCACTGATACGACTCATCAGCTTTACAAATGAGAATCTAATTGAAATTGAGCCGGAGCATCTGGAAGATTGCATGCCATATATCTCAGAAAATTCAGTAAGTTGGATTAGTGTTTATGGGTTGCACGATGCTGAGATGATTCAGAAACTGGGTGAATTATTTGATATTCATAGCCTTTTGCTCGAAGATATGCTCAACACCGACCAGCGCCCCAAAATCACCGAAAACGACAAATTATTGATTATCATTCTGAAAATACTGGATTTCAATGAGAAAACCAATGAATTGACATCAGATCAGATATCAATGATTTTAGACGATAATTACCTGATCACACTCCAGGAAAAAGAGGGACATTATTTTGATGCTATTCGGGAACGGATGAGGAAAGGAACTGGACGTGTAAGGAGGAAAAGTGCAGATTATCTGACTTATGCGCTGTTGGATACCATTGTTGATAATTATCTTCTTAACATTGAGATACTTGGAAGTATTATTGAAAAAACCGAAGAGAGAATCTTTATCCCAAAACAAAAAGGTTTGATTGAAGAAATATATAAGCACAAAACGGAGATCAATTTTCTGCGAAAAAACATCCGACCTGTTAAAGAAATTTTACATCACCTAATTGAAAACGAATCGGGTTTTATAGAAGAGGAAAACATGAAATATTTTCGTGACCTCAACGATTTGGTTGTACAGGCCACTGAAACAGTCGAAATTTATCAGATCATGCTGAATGACCAGATGAATATTTACCATGCTAATCTGGACTTGAGAGCGAACGAAATAATGAAAGTGTTGACTGTTTTTTCGGCTTTCTTTATCCCGTTAACATTTGTCGCAGGCGTTTACGGCATGAACTTCGATAACTTACCCGAATTGCATTTCAAATATGGCTACCTGTTTTTTTGGATTTTGATGATTTTGATTGTGATCGGCCTTGTCGTGTATTTCAGAAAAAGAAGATGGTTCTGATCGATTTTTAGAGGCGAAATCGGAAATACCTATCAAAAGTATAAAAGATCTGAAGGGATTCCTGAAGAAAATAAAAACGGAGTAATGTAAAAACACCTGCATCTGAAGTTGTCATTAGGTGACCTTTCATAGCAATGGTGCAGCAAAGTGAAGGCCGGGAAACCGGCCTTCTTCGATATGATGAGTATTAGTTTTTACTTGAGTTTGGAAGTAGGATGTGAAATGTACTTCCCATAAATTCGGTACTTTCAGCCCATATTTTCCCGCCATGCCTTTCGATGAAATCTTTGCATAGGATTAATCCAAGACCAGTACTAGGCTCTCCGTTGGTTCCCTGCCGGCAATTCAGTTCGTCAATTCGGAAAAGTTTTTCCAGCATTTTTTCGTTCATGCCGATACCTGTGTCTTTGATTGAGATTTGAACAGCGCCCTGAGTTTCAGCTTGCGCCGATATTAATATCTTTCCACCTTTTTCTGTAAATTTAACGGCATTGGTTACTAAATTTCTGATGGTTGATTCCAACATATTTTCATCGGCAAGTACATACATCCCGTTAGGAATATTTACCACGATTTCAACACCTTTATTCAATGCAATTTCCATTACCGAATGCAAGCTGTTATTTACTTTTTCGACTAAAAGGAAATAATGAGGGTCGAATGCAACCATGCCTTGCTGAAGTCGCGACCATTGCAATAAGTTTTCGAGTAGACGGTGTAAATTGGTAGCGGAGTCCCTCATCAGTAAAGCAATTTCCTGAATATTATCCAATTTTAACGACGGAAGATCTTGCACCATCATCTGGGTTAATCCAAGAAATGCTGCAAATGGACTGCGCAAATCATGAGCAATAATGGAAAAGAATCTGTCTTTTTCGGCATTGATTTTTTGAAGTTCTTCATTCTTAGATCTAATTCGCTCTTCGGCCTGATTCTGTTCGGTGATGTCGCGGGCAGTTGCAATCAATACATCTTTGCCAAAGTATTTACCTTTATTCACAAATACTTCCTTCGGGAAGATTTCTCCATTTTTTCGAACTGCCCAAAAATCAAATGATGCAGAGATTCCAGTTTCATAAACTTGCTTCAGGATACTATTAATTTCCAGATGTTCATTTTTTTCACTAGCGCCAATTGATTGAAACGATTTTCCAACAAGTTCATTTGTTGTGTATTGGTATATTTTTTCAGCGCCGCTGTTTACATCAATTAAAATGCCTGATTCGTCAAGTACATATATACCTTCTGAAACAGAATTGAAAATAGCCATGTAGCTTTCAATAGCTACATTCAATGATTCTTCAACCTTCTTTCGCTCTGAAATGTCGCGTACGATTGACAATACTTCTTTATTTCCGCAAGGGACATATCTGGATTCGAAATACTTTAACTCATCGCCAATTTGCAATTCATAGGTCGAATAATCCGGTTCACCTGAAGCTAATACCGCTTCAACTTTTTCCTTTGTAATAATTACGACTTCGTGAGGTAATAACTCATCAACAAGTTTGCCGAGAAACAGCTCCGGACTTACAAGCAGCTGATTATGTGACTCGGAATGAAAATCAACAATTTTGCAGTTTGAATCGAAAACGAACATCAGATCGGGAATGGCTCCCAGTAGCGCGATGTTACGGTTTAAAGTATTCTTTAACTCTTCTTCTGCACGCTTTTTTGCGCTTATGTCTCTGATTGTTCCCTGACCAACAAATTCACCCTTCAGCTTAATCCGTTTAACATTGATCTCAACATCGACTAGATATCCGTCTTTATGATAGATTTGAGTTATAAAATTGCAGATTTCGCCGTTCGAAAAAATATTTTCAAGCTGAATAAGATATCCAGGAACATTTTCTTTTGACAAAAAATCGGCAAATGATCTACCAACAACTTCTTCGACCTTATATCCAAGAATCTTTTCAACCACATTATTAAAGAAAAGTTGTTTCCCAAACCGGTCGATTATAAAAATGACATCAATCATGGATTGAGCGATCACCCGGTAATTTTCTTCACTCTCCTTTAGTGCTCCTTCGGCCTTTTCTCTTTCAGTAATATCGCTCAAAATTAATACTGCATTTTTTACCTCATCTCCAACGATTATTGGTGAAAGCCGTGATAAGAACCAGCGGATTTCATGATTAATTCCCAAAGCTTTGGATTGATAGGTTTGGGATATGGCCTTGCTAAATACATCTTCGAGGGATTGTCGCATTACGGGATGATACTCCGTTGCAGTCCAGTCACAAAAATTCTTGCCAATTACATCTTCCTTTTTATACCCTGGGAAAGCCCGGCTAGTGTATATGATGGTTCCTTCATCATCCAATTTCAGAATAATGTCAGCAGCATTTTCGGTAATTGTTCGCATCATTTCTTCGCTCTTCAGAAGAGCTTCCTCCGACCGTTTTCGTCTCAATTCTGCAGCTGCAAGCGAAACAAAATTCTCAAGAATCTCAATGGACGGATTAAGCCGATGTTTGCCCATTGCAAGTATAGAGGTGCCGTAGAGTTTTCCCTCAACAAGGAAGGATACTTCGATAAAACGATCAGCTTTTAGTATGGCTTGTGCTGTCAGTCCAACTGCATGAGGGATAGTTCCGGAATGAACTTCAGACAATGAGCCATGAAACTTAATGGTATTTGTCGTTAATTCATGATAAGTGTAATCACTTACAACTGTGTATATTTTATGTACATGTTTATCAAGTAGGGTTACTATAGTTTCTAACAAACCCGAATCAAGTTCAATGTGTTTAGGTGTTAATGTTCTGTTTTCAGGACTATACTCAGAGAAAATCGCACCAATTGCACCTGTAAATTCTTTG
>JBBQXI010000033.1:0-16364 GCA_038209805.1 Bacteroidales bacterium
GTTTTGTCGTTGACGAATCATCAGTTTCCGATTATATAGAAATCAAGGGCACATTAGGAAGTATTTCCTTTCCGTGTTTTAATCCCGGTGATGTAAAACTCTCAACCCCTCAGGGTTCTGTAAATTTCAATTTTCAAAATCCAGAAAATATCTCTCACAACTTAATCAGACAGGTTGTAAGTGATATTCGGGGAGAAGCTGATTGTGTTAGTACAGGAAAAACAGCTGCTCGAACCAGCGCTGTTCTTGATGAGATGGTTAAAAATTACTATGCATCGAAGTACAATGAGAACAAACGAATTAAAGGCAGCTGCCGAAATATTTAAGATAAACTATGAAGATTGTAATTGACGATAAAATCCCATACATCCGTGGCGCCTTTGAAGAAGTGGCCGAAGTGGTTTATTTAGCCGGATCAAAAACTACTCCGGAAGTGGTGAAAGATGCCGATGCGATTGTAACCCGCACGCGAACGATTTGCAACGAAAAGCTACTGGCTGGTTCATCGGTAAAATTTATTGCAACAGCCACTATTGGGTACGACCATATTGACACCGATTATTGTGATGCCGCCGGAATTAAATGGACCAATGCACCGGGCTGCAACAGCAAATCGGTGGAACAATACATCGCTTCAACCTTGATGGTTTTAGCAGAACGGAAAAATTTACAACTGAAAGATTTATGTATTGGCATAGTTGGAGTAGGAAATGTAGGAAGCAAAGTAGCGCGCATCAGCAAATTATTTGGTATGAAAGTCCTGATGAACGACCCGCCACGCGAACGTGCTGAAGGCTCTACTGCTTTTGTCAGCCTGAAAAAGGTGATGAACGACGCCGACATCATTACACTACACGTTCCACTGAATTTGAAAGGCGAAGATTCCACGTTCCATCTGGGCAACGAAGCATTCTTTTCAGGCCTGAAGAAAAAACCGGTTGTAATTAACTCTTGCAGAGGAGAAGTCGTTGAAACCAATGCAGTAAAAACTGCTTTGAAAAGTCGGCAAATTTCGGGATTTGTTTGCGACTGCTGGGAAAATGAGCCGAGCATTGATCTGGAATTACTGGCTTTGACTGAAATCGCAACTCCGCATATCGCCGGGTACTCGAAAGACGGAAAAGCTACAGGCACGAAAATGAGCGTTCATGCAATCAGTCAATTCTTCGGATTAGGATTGGAAAACTGGCAATCTTCAGGAGTTGAGCAACCAACCAATCCTGTTTTTGAACTGGACGGAACCGGACTGAGCGAACAGGAAATTATCGCCAAAGCAATTTTGCATACCTACGACATTCGAAATGACGACAGCAATTTTAGAAAAAATACAGCTCAATTTGAACAGTTGCGTGGCGATTACCCAATACGACGGGAGTTTCCGGCGTTTAGTATAGTTCCGAAGAATATTGGGAACGAAACTTTGGAATTATTGGAGAAACTGGGATTTCAAATTAATAAATAGTCATTGATCAACACTAAAATACAAACATTCAAACAATAACAAATGAAAAAATTAGCAGACATTGGATTGATCGGGTTGGCCGTTATGGGCGAAAACCTAGTATTGAACATGGAAAGCAAAGGCTTTACCGTTGGTGTTTTTAACCGCACAACCGCTCGTGTTGACGAGTTTATGGCTGGTCGTGGCAAAGGTAAAAATTTCATCGGTGCTCATTCGATTGCCGAATTATGCGCTTCACTGGAACGTCCACGCAAAGTGATGATGTTGGTAAAAGCCGGACAACCGGTGGATGATTTCATCGAACTGATTATTCCACATCTGGAACCGGGCGACATCATCATCGATGGTGGAAACTCGCATTTCCCAGATACCATTCGCCGCACCAAATACGTTGAAAGTAAAGGCTTGTTGTTCATCGGCACCGGTGTTTCGGGTGGTGAAGAAGGTGCATTACTCGGACCATCAATGATGCCAGGTGGATCACCTGCTGCATGGCCCGCTGTGAAAGAGATTTTCCAGGCTGTATCGGCTAAAGTGGAAGACGGTTCTCCTTGCTGCGACTGGGTTGGCGAAGGCGGTGCCGGTCACTTTGTAAAAATGGTTCACAACGGAATTGAGTATGGCGATATGCAAATCATTTGCGAAGCTTACCAGCTGATGAAAGAAATGTTGGGCATGAGTGCCGACGAAATGCATGATGTTTTCAAAAAATACAATGAAGGCGATCTGGATTCGTACCTGATTGAAATTACCCGTGATATTTTGGGTTTCAAAGACGAAGACGGACAACCTATGGTTGAAAAAATCCTAGATACTGCCGGACAAAAAGGTACCGGTAAATGGACTGCCGTTTCTGCTCTCGACCTCGGAATTCCATTGACATTGATTGGAGAATCGGTATTTGCCCGTTGCTTATCGGCCCAAAAAGACATGCGAGTTGAAGCTTCGAAACTCATTAGCGGCCCAGTTGTTGACAAAACAATCGATAAAGCGCAGATGATTTCTGACCTGAAAGATGCTCTATTTGGAGCTAAAATTATTTCGTATGCTCAGGGCTATAACCTGATGATGGAAGCTGCCAAAGAATACGGATGGAACCTGAATTACGGCGGAATTGCTTTGATGTGGCGCGGTGGTTGTATCATTCGTTCTGTATTCTTAGCTGATATCAAGAAAGCATTCGAAGTAAATCCAGACCTACAAAACCTATTGTTTGCTCCATACTTTACCGAGATTGTTGAAAAAGCACAGGCCGGATGGCGTCGTGTTTGTGCCACTGCATTGACCAACGGAATTCCTGTTCCAGCATTGACTTCTGCACTTTGCTATTTCGACGGAATCCGCAGCGAACGTTTGCCTGCTAACCTATTGCAAGCTCAGCGCGACTATTTTGGTGCTCACACCTACGAACGCACCGACAAACCACGCGGCGAATTCTTCCACACCAACTGGACTGGACGCGGTGGCGACACGACGTCACGGACTTACGTGGTTTAGCCCCCCTAACCTCTCTGAAGGAGGGGAATAAGAAAAAGCCGCTTACCGGAAATGGGAAGCGGCTTTTTCATTTCTGATTCGACGACTGGAGTTCATCGGATCAGTTTATGGTATTCAATTTAATCTTTTGTCTCTTCATCAATCTCCAAAATAATCCCTTTGGCTTCATTCACGATTTCATCATAATTCATAACAAGCGATTTCGCCAACAAAATGGAAATTTGCGTTTGATCCATTACTGATCGTTTAAATATACTTTTGGGTGAGGAACTGTCTCTGATCATATCCAGAAGGTGCGAAAATTGAGTATTGGAAATATCTTCCAAAGAAGCAATAGAAGGCATGGTATCCTGATAATAATCCAAAATAGCCTTCTTTATTTTTTTATCCTCAATAAGACCTATTTTCCCGCTTGATTTAAAACCTTCGTAATTACCACTATTCGTCTTTCGAATAATCAGTAACATAGGAAGAGAAATATTTGAATCATTTCTATCCAGACTATCTATTTGCTGTTTAGTGAAACTCTTTAAGCGTACATAAGGATGAATATTGGTGTTCAGATTTGTCTTGGATGAAGTTACTCGCTCAATATCTTTTTGTAAGTCCTGCTTTAAATCGATTAAAAACTCTTTGGTCTCTTCTTGCTCTATTCGGCGCTCTCTCCAACCTTCCAGGTTAATAGAAAGGGTAATCGCAAAAATGATGATAAATATTTCTATAATAACATCAACGATTTTTTCGCTTATCGACTTTTTAGCCTTCTGGCCAACGGTGTATATCTTCTTCAGGTGCTTGCTAATCTCGTGCTGCATACGTTTTTATTATTTTTGTGATATTTTGTGGTAAATATAATGTTAAATTTCAAAAGATCTTGATCCAACGACTAGAGTTCATCGGATCAATTTTTATCAACAAATGGAACCTATAAGAAGTCTTTAAGCCATGAGCCAAATCGAAGCCATTGCCAATTAAATACAGGTCGTTCATTGTTTAAAAGTTAGTGTTTTCCAGAAGAATAAATTTAGGCAATTATTTTGATAAATGCACCTTAGTGGCGAGTGACTTAATTTTAGTGAGGGTTTCACTCGAAGTGAAGCCCTCACTAATCCTGGCACATTATTCAATCAGCCCCAATTCCTTTGCCAGTTCCCGGTTGATGAGCTTGCCCTTTCGTCCACAGTAATAATCGCGGTACGACGAGAATTCCCAGACTTCAGGATTAGCAACCAGTTTAGCGCCAACCGGATTCAGATGGATGTAATCGAAGCACACGTTTAGGTAATTGGTCTCGGGTAAATCAAGGTTTCCCATCATTCCGAAATGAGTGTTGAAATAAGCCGGAGAAATGCCTTGTGGTTCGGTAAGGCAAAGGGCTTTGGTTCGATTCTGGAAGAGACTACCTGTTCGATGCTCTTGGTTCTGAATTGCACGAGTGTAAGATCGAAGCAAAATTGAAATCGAATCATTCAGCGACCTTGTTTTAGTGAGCAGGTGACTTCGAGTCACCTGCTCACTATTCGACGATCGCGAAGTGAAGCCCTCACTCCTATCCGCTGAAACCTGCTCACTTATCTCAACTTCAACCCGATTAACAGAAATCATCAAATGAAAATGATTGGGCATCAGGCACCACGCCAGAATATCGGCATGAGGAAGGATGTGTTTCCGTAATTTATCAAGAAAAAACAAGCAGTTCTCTTGGGTAAAGAATACCGTTTGCGAATTGTTTCCCCAGTTGTAAACATGATAAATATGACCTTCGGCAAAATCCATGACTATTTTCTTATCAAGTTACAGCTTTTCGTTGAAATTCTCTTCCTCAGGAAATTTATCATTTGCATTATCGTTTCTATTTTTATAACCTTTATAAACCTAAAAAACCATTCACTATGTTTAATTGCATCATTTTCGATGTCGATGGAACCTTAATCGACACCGAATTTATGGTAAAAAAAGCACTTCAGAGATTACTTCTCGAAGAAATTGCACAAGAACCATCATGGGCCGAACTCGACTTCATTCTGGGAATTCCAGGCCATGTAACTCTAAATAAATTTGGAATTGTAGATACAGAAAGGGCCAGTCGAAAATGGAACGAGTACATGATTGAATTTAAGCACTATGTGAAAGTTTATGCCGGAATTGAAGAAACGCTGAAATTCCTGAAATCGCTACAAATCACAACCGGATTGGTTACCTCAAAAACCCAAACCGAACTTAACGACGATTTTGTTCCATTCGGGCTGATGCCTTATTTCGATTTTTACGTTAGTGCCAGCGATACCCAACGCCATAAGCCTTTCCCCGATCCATTGATAAAATTCCTTGAAATCTCTGGATTAAAAGCACAACAGACGATTTATATTGGCGACACCATTTACGACCAGCAAGCAGCCAGCGCTACCGGTATTCCGTTTGGTCTGGCCTTGTGGGGAACCAAAAATCCAGATACGATTGAGGCTGATTTCAAACTAAAAAATCCGGAAGAAATAACTGACCTAACCGATCAAGCAAGATAACTTTGTTTTCTTTTATTAGAAGATGACCTCTCACCATGGCAAAAACGCTACCCTACAAGCTTGGATTAGATTAACAGCTGGTATTCATCTCATCTAAAAACCTAAAGATGGAAATGTCATAATGCTAAATGAAAATCTCCGGTTGTGTGGTTTTTTGTTTTGCAATTAAAATATAGGCGACCGCCATCTTTTTATTAATATCAAGTTCAAATAACAAAAAAAAATATCATTTTTGATTTCGAACTTGAAACCGTTTTTATGAACCCAAATGAAATCGCTCTGGCCTTCAACGAGGCACTAAAACTGGATAAATACAAACTTTGCGGAGTGCATTTCGCTGACAAGAAACCCGAAAATGCACTTGAATTAAAGAAAAAAGGAAATGGCTGCGTAGTTCCGCTGATACTGAAAGCATCAACCGGAATTCCGGTAGTTTTTGCTGAAGAATCGACGGGTTGGCCGTGTTCAGCTTTTTATCTGGGCTTTCAAGATACTATTTTTGAAGGAATTGAATATTTTCTGTCGAACAAAGACGATTTTTGGCGGCCATGCGAACGGTTTATACAAAATCCGGGGTTGGCAAAAACTTTAATCGACAATATTCACCCGGTAAAACCCACCAAACCTTATCTGGTCATTAAGCCGCTCGTCGATTTTTCGTCTAATGAAGAACCCGAATCGGTGCTATTTTTTGTGAATGCCGACCAACTTAGCGCGCTGGTATTTTTATCGCATTACGACTCGCCAGGAAGTATGGATCGTGTATTGGCGCCATTTGCATCATCGTGTATGGCTTTGGTAACTCTGCCACTAAAACTTGCCCGAAAAAAAGAAGAAAAAGCAATCATTGGAAATTTCGACATTGCTGCCCGAACCCGTATGCCCGCTGATTTGATGTCGTTTGCACTACCTTATTCCTTCCTGAAAAAGCTGGCAGGTTTCATTCCTGAAAGTTTTGTCACCACGCACAACTGGAAAACAATTAAAGAACGTATTTAAACAGCAAAGTAATCCTAAAAATTAGTCAGGGCTTCACGTGAGTGAAACCCTGACTGAAATCTTTATTCTAATTTGATTTCTTCACAAACTTGGTCAGAAGCACCAGTTGCTGGCCATTTACGCGACCTTCAATGTGCTCCGGATTATCAGCTACCAATGTAATTCCGCGAATGGCCGTTCCGCGCTTAGCGGTGAACCCACCTCCTTTGACATCCAAATCTTTAATCAGCACTACGGTATCGCCACTCTGAAGTACAACCCCATTGCTATCGATGTGTTTCACCACATCTTCAGACGAAACTCCTTCGCCGGTAGCCTGAGCCCAGGCCATTGTTTCTTCGTCGAGGTAAAGCATGTCGAGTAAATCGTGCGACCAACCTTCGGCGCTTAACCGGTGCAACAATCGCCATGCCATCACTTGCACCGCAGGAACCGGACTCCACATGCTATCGTTTAAACAGCGCCAGTGATTGGCATCCATCTTCTCCGGATTTTCAATCTGATCCAGACAAGTTTCGCAAACCAATACGCATTCGTCCACTTTTCCATTCGAAGTTGGCGGAACTTCATAAACTTTCAGGTCGTTGGTTGCTCCACAGAATTCGCATTTAGAACCGCTCCGTGCCTGAATTTCCTTTTCTACACTCATCATTCGTATTTTTAATTTGGCCGCAAATCTACATTAAATATGAAAAAGTGATTAAGAAAATTTAGCCATTCCTGCAATCGCTTCTCAGACAAAACCATAAATCACTAAATATAAATCATTTATTCAAATCCATAATCGCGTTCCACTTATGAAATCCGTACTTTGAATGATTGATACCATTCATTACGACCTCTTTCTCGGGCAAACGAGTGCTCTGAATTCTCCTTCCATTTCTGGATAGATTCCAGATTACGCCAATATGAAACAGTAATCCCAACTTCGCTTCGGGCAGATTCAACTCCCAGAAAACCTTCCTGTAGGCTGGCTAATTCAACCATCCGGTCGGCCATTTCGGCATAACCGTTGTCACCATCGGTTCTGACTGAAGTGAAAATCACAGCATAATAAGGCGGAGTTGGCGTTTGGGCAATCATAGTTTCATTGTTTGGGCATCAATTTCCCTAATTTATAATATCGGTCGAACGACTCGCAATTGCTGATCAAATCGTTGTAAAAAGTGGGATACTCTTTCTTCAGGTCTTTGTAATAGGCGTTCTCAACCCGAGGTGGATTTAATTCATCAGGATTCATCAGGTTGCAGATACGTTGATTTTCGCACCTTCCGGCCATACGCAAACACAAGGCTGCAAACTGGTTGTTTTTGCTAACTTCTTTCGCCTTCAGGTAATACTTTCGGGCCAAAGTACAATTGTAATAGTCATCGTTGTCCACGAAACCCGAATTCTGAGTATTCACCGTCCAATAGTACCGTTTCATCATCCACGAATTACCGTATTGAGTCATGTTCAGGTAACAATTGGCCACTTGAAAATAATAGTAATCGCGGCGTTTTGTCTTTACATCTTCGGCTTTTGTCAGGTAGTTTATTAACGTCCGGGCAATGCCGACTTTGGTGTAACTGATGGTGTCGCCAACCGATTTACGATGTTCGCTGTACATGGTGGCATAAAACGGATTCGCATCGAGGTAAGTGGCGTAGGGATAATATTTCGATGTCCACAGGGTATCGGCCACTTGCTCAAAACTTGCCAATGCCTGATTTAATTCGTTCTTGCGCATGTATTGGGTTCCAAGCAAATCGTACAAACGGTCTTTATCTTTTCGCAAAACATCAAATTCCCACACCGAAAAAGCATCCTTCTTTCCTGAAACATCAAGGTCTGCAATTAGATGTTTAATTTGATCAGCGGAATATTCGGCATCAAGGTAAAAGAAATAATCGTCGTAATACTCCACAAACAAGGTTTGCTTTTTGGGCTTTGTTTTCCAGTAAATGCCGTTCCTCCAATACGCCTGATCGTTGTAATCAACCCGTCGCAATTTAAATTTCGACAGTAGCGCCGCTGCATCAGTTGTATTTCCTTTAAACTCAAGTTCACGGGCAACCGCAAAAATTAACTTAAAGTTTCCTGATGCAAATTCGTTCATCAATACCGGTTTTATTTCTTCCGGAATGATGTGCTTATCTTTCTGCGAAGTAGTTAAACAAATAGCTTTAAGCACCGAAAGCTGCCGACTTAATTTCAGATCCGCAATGCTTTGTTTCTGCAGCGCCTTTATCTCATTCAGCGACAACAAATAATTGCCGGTCATGTAACTCAAATAAGCTTTTGCAAGTCGCCAAAGTTGCGGATTTTCTATTTTGCGTAGATCGGCAGCTTCCACAAAACTCAGCAAATCTTTTGCATACGTGCGGTCTTCCTCAATTCTTCGCGCCGGACAAGCTTTCGCTTCGTATTCCCAAGGTTCGAGCGACGGGCTGAAATTGGTGTAATACGGCGTATAAATCCAATCTTCGAGCTTATTGATTTCCCGCAACAACAGAAAACTTAATCCTGAATCGTTGGGTTTGATCGCATACAATTTTTTCAGAATATCCAGCGTTTTGCCAGTCTTTCGGAAACCATCCAACATCCATACTGCTTGTTTTTCTTCGGAAGTCTTCGCAAACTGCAAGGTTTTTTCAACCGGGATGTGCTTGTTGTACCTGTAAAAAATTGCCATTCGCTTATCCGGAGCAAAAGCGAAAACTTGCGCCGCATTGAAATTGCTTTTTACGCTATCGTCTTCAGTTAACGTTCTGAAATACAAACTCCAGTAGTCGATAATGTTTTTGTGATCGCGTTTACTAAAATACATTGTGTAGATAGACTTAAGTGTCTCGGTATCGTCGTTGTAACTAGCCAAACGGATAGCCAGAAATGCGTACCGCTGACGAATATCCTCATCTTTCGTCGACTTTGCGCGACTGACAGCTTCATCAATCAAATTTTTTCGCTGCGGAACATTGGCATATTCCTGCCTTTCCCACGGATCCTGAATTACTGAGTTATACGGGTTGCACTTTTTTGCAAAGTTCAGGTATGCTAAAGCTTCAGCTTCGTGATTGGCATGAAGATAGCGCACAAACGCGTTGGGCGATTTCGGATTATTAATTTCATCTCCCAATTCATAAACAGCCTGGTGCACAGCCTGTTCATCAGGTTTATTTTTACACCGAATTCGCCAAAGTGCTATATTCTGCTTCACTCCCTGATCAATCGGATTCCGCAACTGCGCTGCATTCGACTCAAAATTTGAAGAATAGAAAAATCCTGAAGAGTAATAAAACTCGGAATATTCGGAATAATTAAATGTCCCGGGATTTAAAAGTGAAAACCGAATGTCGTCGCCCAACGGATAATAGGGGCCACAGGCGAAACTCCGGAACGAAAAGCTACTGACTAAAATCAGTAAAAAAACTGTTGAGCGTTTCATGGTCAAACTGATCTAAATTATTGGCATCGAGGTGGAAAAGAATAATGGTTTGCTCATCGGTGGCAGGAACATATTCCTTCAGCAAAGCGATAGTTTCTTTCAATGTTTTCGCGGTAATTTCTTCGTATTTAACCTTATCGCCTGCCCTCAGAAATAAATGATCGAGTTCCCGGTCTTTTGTAGCTTCAAACCACAAAGGTTTTATAGGTTTCAGGATGGAGTCCAGTTCATGCGGTTTCGGAGTAACTAACCCGGCAAACCGATTGTTCTGATACACTTGCATCCACGAAAAAACAGGCAAAGCAATGTCAAGATGAAGCGGATATTCCGGAGTATTGACCAGATACTTTTCGAGTTCGCCAGCCGAAAGAATTGAATTGGCATCCTCGTTGGCCAGCGGACTGATCAGGTTATAGCACATCAATACTGCTTTATCAACCGGAGGAATTCCCATTCGATCACGGTATTTAAATGGATACAACCTTAAAGTACACGAAATGGTCTTTTTCGACGCCTCTTTTATTTTCCGGAGCAGGTAAAAATAATTGTCTTTCGTTTTTTCAGTCCAGTCGCAATCGAGCTGAATCTCCTTGTAATCGCCCAAACGATCAACGCTTATTTGATTGTTATATAACTTATTGATCAGGAAAAGTGTATTTCCTGCCAATGAATCTAACCCGGCAGTTGACAAATGATAAAACACTTCATTCTTGATATAGACTGTTGGAATAATTTGAGGTTGCACCTTGGCGCTATCGCTATCATTCTGAAAACTCCAGATATTCAGATTCGTTTTGGCAACAGGAATCGCCCCAAAAAGAGCATCTGGCTCTACATCAAAAAACTTTACATACAGTTTCTGAATTTGCTGCTGATTGATACAATCGAGTTCTTTTTCGCTCAAACTATACTGACTGTTTTTCCAGAAGTAGAATGCCCGTTTGACGTTGGGACTATCGGTTTTACATGCCAATGCAGCATAAAAAAGTAAAACCACGGAAAGTAAATATAAAATGCGTTTTGCCATGCCTTATAAGTTTATCACACTACAAAGGTCACTATTTATCAACAACAAAATGATAAACCAAGCACTTTTAATTCAATATTAATAATGCCTTAAAATTTTGCGTTCCGTTTGTCTGCTATATCCTACCTTCCACCAAACTTAATATTTCAGCTTCCTTCGAAAGCGCTTTCTGAAGAAGTTGAGACGCTTTCGCCAGAACATCTTCAACAAAAACTTTATCACTCAATCCGCCTGCATTGATCCTGACATTGAGGTATGCGCCATAAACTGCAGTTCGGGCACACAGCGCGCCAACGCCAGCATCTGAGAGCGAATTTGGGTTGCCAATTTCAGCCATGGCACCAATAACTTCCAACGATTGAAAAGCAACTTTCATAACCTCAAACGGAATTTCAATGGCATGTTTGGTTGCGGTCTGAATAGCCGCAGAGCGTAGTTTCTTTTCCTGATCGGTATTTTTGGGCAAACTGAATGCATCCATAATGGCATTAAAAGCGGTAGTATCTTCATCAACCAATTTCAAAAGTCGATCGTGAGCTTGTTTACCTTTTTCAGCCCAATTGGAGAATTCGTCCCACCGATCGTCCCAACCACGCTTGTGTGCGGAAAGGTTGGCAACCATCGATCCCAACGCAGCGCCCAAAGCACCAACATAAGCAGCCACCGAGCCACCACCAGGAGCCGGCGATTCAGACAAGGTTTCGTTTGAAAAGCCCGACAAACTTAGGTCAACCAATTTATTTGGCTGGTCGTCAATCAGGTATTCAATGATTCGTTTTTTTGGATCGAAAGGCGCCAGTTCGTCCAACCCAAGCGACTTGACGGCTATTTTGATGATTTCAGCATCCGGAATTCCAACTGATCGCTCCTGTTTCCGGAGAAAATATTTACCGGCATCGAGCATGGCCTGCAACGGAATAACTCCGATGAGTTCAGATCCGGTTACGCGAATTCCGCGGTCACGAGCACGCTCTGATACTTCATCAAATGCCTGATGCATTGAGGTTATGGTGATGTCAGTCAGGTTCATCGAAATCTGTGCAATACCATATTCAGGAATAAACCAGCCGATTGCACGAACTTTTTTCAATGTTCCGGGAATGCGCAATGGTTCGCCGTTTGCGTCATTCAAGATTTTACCAGTCACCTGATCACCTTCGCGAACTACGCGACCTGCCTCGCGAACATCAAACGCGATGGAATTGGCGCGACGCACCGAAGTCGTATTCAGGTTTACATTATAGGCTATTAGGAAATTACGTGCACCTACTGCAGTTGCACCTGATTTTACATTCAGAACATCAGGACCAAAATCAGGTTTCCATTGCGGATTCTGAAGTTTTTCATTCAATCCTTCGTATTCGCCCGCACGACAATTGGCCAAACTCTGGCGTTCTTCGCAAGAGGCTGCAAATTCGTAACAATACACCGAAACACCTAACTCCTCTCCCATCCGTTTGCTCAGTTTTCGGGCATAAACTACGGTTTCTTCCATGGTAATGTTGGCAATTGGAATCAATGGACAAACATCGGTTGCTCCAAAGCGTGGATGCTCGCCTTTGTGTTTGCTCATGTCGATCAATTGAGCAGCCATTTTAGCACCCCGAAAAGCGGCTTCAATCACTTGCTCAGGCTCACCCACAAAAGTAACTACAGTGCGATTGGTGGCTTTTCCCGGATCAACATTCAGTAATTTAATGCCATCAACACTTTCGATGGCATCGGTTATCTGCTTGATTATTTTTTCATCTCTCCCTTCCGAAAAATTCGGAACACATTCGATCAGTTGTTTCATTATTTAAGACGTTAGATGTCAGACATTAGATTTTAGACACATGTATCAAGCTTCAAGTATTAAGAAAACTCATAACCCGAATCCCGCAACACGTAACATTATTGTATTTCCCCATTCAAAATCACGGTTTCAATCAGGTTGGATCCAAAAGAATAAGGAATTGCTGCATACGACGAAATCTCTTTGGTAATAAACAAATTGGCCACTTTCCCCTTGGCAATACTGCCATAACTTTCGCTGATTCCCATGGCGTAGGCCGAATTAATGGTGGTGGCGTGAATAGCTTCTTCAGGAGTCATTCCGTAGCGAAGACAGCCCAGTGACTGAATAAAATTCATATTTCCTGAAGGCGAAGTTCCTGGATTGTAATCTGATGCTAAAGCAACAGGTAAGCCTGCATCAATCATTTTACGCACAGGAGCCAACTTCAGGTTCAGGAAAAAAGCTGCGCCCGGCAATACGGTGGGCATGGTTTCACTCCCTAACAATACTGCAATTTCTTCATCATCGACAAATTCGAGGTGATCGGCCGAAAGTGCATTGTATTTTACACCAACCTGCACGCCGCCTGAATTAGCAAGTTCATTGGCATGAATTTTCCCTTGCATGCCTTGTTTGATACCAGCCATCAGGATTCGTTCGCTTTCTTCCATGGTAAAAAATCCACGGTCGCAAAAAACATCCACGTAATCGGCCAATTCTTCGGCAGCTATCAAAGGCATCATTTCATTGATCAGCAGATTCATATATTCTTCACGTTTTACCTTAAATTCAAGAGGAAAAGCATGTGCCAGAAAAGTGGATTTTATCATCAAGGGCGAATGTTGTTTCATCCGTTGAATTACCCGGAGCATTTTCAATTCCGATTCGGTGGTAAGGCCGTAACCACTTTTAATTTCGACCGCACCTGTTCCGGTCAAAGCAATTTCTTCTAGCCTTTGCATCGCCTGTTCATATAAGTCATCTTCAGACATTTCCTGAAGGCGTATTGCAGAATTCAAGATTCCACCGCCATTCATTGCAATTTCCTCATAAGTTAAACCTTTGATTCGATCAACAAACTCCTGCTCGCGGGTGGCCGCAAAAACCAAGTGAGTGTGCGAATCGCAATAGCTCGGAAAAACCATTTTGCCTGAACAATCAATTTCCATAATGAGGTCATCGGCCTCAAAGTCAGAGCGACTAAGTTCTTCCATCGGACCAAAATCCACAATTTGCTCACCCTTGATCAGTAGAAATGCATTTTTTATGGTCTGAACTTCAGCCATCGACTTTCCGGCAACCCATAACCTATTTTGGGGATCAACCTGAACAAGTTCTTTGATATTTTCAAGAATCAGTCTCATTTCTTAGGGGTTTGATGCAATTTTTACTTCAATTTTCAATTTGTTCCGGGCTACGAAACACAAATTACTTTCCCGTAATATGTCTTCATTTTTCGAATACAATTAAAGAAAGTCATTGCAGGTTTTTCATGCAATAGATCATAAATAAGGCAAATTTCTGTCTATTTTTAGGGTATTATTAAAGAACAAGTTACGATGATCTATCGAATTAAACAATTAGTCCGTAGTTTTTATTCGAGTAATGACCGTTGGTAATATATTCTGGAAGAAATTCACGAGCATAAAAAAAGCGCTTAAATCTAATGATTTAAGCGCTTTTTTATAATTTCAAATTTGTATCCCGGTTGGTACAAAATTCGAACCATTTGTTGGGGGATTTGAAGCTTTTGGAAGATATTATAACTGCTTGATTTCGAAATTTTAAGAGCAGGTACTCATGCGTTAAACCTTGCTTCAGAAGTTTTTAATTTGAAAAAATCCTAATTATTAAAATAACCATTCCTGTTCTAATCCTTTTCTGTACTTGTGCATTAAGCAAACAAGGCTTTTTATTTCAGGATATAAATTAAAATCAACATTTTTTAGCATATGAATTTGACTGTCAAAAAGCGATGTCTGCCCATAATGTTCCAATAACTCATTTATATTTGGTGGAATAAAAAAATTACACCGATTCGCGGATAAGCGGGTTCGGTATTCCCAAATGTAAATATGTAAACCTGCCGGATCAAAATCGCCAAAATGCAGATAATCATTAGGAATGGTTTCGAGCCACCTATTAGGGCTACTACTCAAATATCGCATAATGATAATCAGCTCTTTTTGTGGAAAAAGATGAGCTAATTTTTCGAACTTTAAAAAGCATTCCGGATTTTCAATACCAACAACTAAAGCGGTAGGTGAGATTAGCAGTTTTTCAGGCTGGTGAACAAATAATTCAATGCTGTGAGGAATTGGCTGGATGGCGATACCGGAAACAACGATTTCTGTTTGGAATGCTCTTATAAAAAAGCCCTGTAAGCTCTTCCTCCGAAAAGTTTTTGTGGATCTGGAAGCAAACAATGAACTTTCACCATCAGACGAATCTGCTTCAAATTCGCTGACATAATTTTCCAGCGAAATAATGTCGTATTGAGCCTTCAGATAATTTTGCAATGAAATTGGTTCAGAACAGGCATAATTTACACGTCTGCCTCCTGCCGCTTGTTTTTGAATAATGCCATCTTCACAGAATTGCTTCAACAGTCCCTTCGATGCAATCTCACTGGGGTTCAATTGTTCCTCATTTTGTAATCGGAGTAAGCAACGGGCAAACGACAGCGACAGGGGTTTAGAGTTCATGACTGATCAGTTTGGTGATTCCGGTTTTGTTTGATTTTGGATTTTTCCGAAACATATAAATGTGCTTATAATCTTGCTCATTGTGCGAATTGGGCGAACCATTAACCAACCGGATATTGCGTTCGCTGGCAAATGAAATGAGACCCATGACATTGCTGTCATGCAAAATTCCAACCTCGTCAATCAGGCAATGCAAAATAGTATCTACTTTTTGCTTAGACCCATTGCTTTTAAAAATGTGCAGCAAGTTAATGTAGATCATCGATTTAACCAACACATCGGTTCCGTTTGAACCGACATTGGCCAATCGGCTAACCCAATTCGTGTCATTTTCATTCTCTCGTATTCTGAATTCAAGCTCAAACGCGTCTTCCAGTTTCAGTACCTTTGTTTTTTCCTGTCCAATTTGGGTTAACAGGTTTTCCAACAAGATCACGGCTTCATCGTTGTTCTTGTTTGTACCACCCTGGTTGAATAAATTGATCTCTCCATAGTTAAGGTTATTCTCCGACTGGAATTTGCGTATTTTACGTAAAAGCTGAATCATTTTGTTGGTACTATCCTGAATACGCATTTCAATGCTTTTAACAACGCCTACAAAATTGGATTTTTTGAAATCGACATTAATACGCTGAATTATCTTTTGTACATCGTCTTCCTTTTGGAGTAATTCATTGGTTTCATTCACGATATTGGCCAATACCATGGCATATTTTCGAGTCACTTCCGTTTTAAAGTCGATAATCTTTTGCTCCCTCACAAACTCTTTTAAGTTATCGGCAAAGACACGGTATTGCAGGTATCCCGACAGATTCGTCTCAAAGCCCAAACAATTGTCAGGAGAAAAATAGCCCGAAAAGTCGGTGACCTTTTCCGTGAAAGATTTATCGGTCTTTTCATACTCAAATGCTAGATTTTGCAAACTTTCGATCAGCTCATCACATTTCC